>NZ_JBLEBI010000009.1:0-104810 GCF_047340315.1 Streptomyces sp. AF1A | reverse complement strand
GCGCCCGGCGCGGGCGTGGCCGGCGGCTATCGGCCGACCGAGGTGTCGGGACAGGTTCCGCCGCACGCGGCGTCCACCGCCGCGGGGTTCGGGCCGGCGGCGCCCGGGGCGTACGGGTATCCGCAGCAGCGGGCCCAGCAGCACCCTCAGCCCCCGCCGGCCTACGGCCCCCCGCAGCCGTCCCACCAGTACGGCGGCAATCCGTACGCCGGTGGCGCTCTGGGCCCCACGCCTCCCTACGGGCCGGCGCCGTTCGGTGCGCCGCCGGAGCCCGAGCAACGCCACGGGCGGTCGACCGCGCTGCTCGTCGTGATCGCGCTGGTCGCCGCGCTGGGCGCGGGCGGCACGGTGTACGCGCTGATGAACCGGGGCGGCGGAGACAAGGGCGCCGGCACGGTCGGTCCCGCGCCCACCGCCACCTCCGCGCCGCCCGCGAGCTCCACGGCGCCCACCCCGAGCCCGTCCCCGCCGGCCTCCTCCGCCACCGGCGACCCGGACGGGATCGTCCCGTCCGGGTACCTGGGGACCTGGAACGCGACGATCGACAACACCAACGGGACCAACACCCGCGTCCTGACCATCCGGCAGGGCGCCGTGGGGGACAGCGTGCTGACGCTGGTCGCCGACGGGCCCACCGCCGGCGGCGGGTCGTACCACTGCGTCTTCGAGGCCAGGCTCACCCAGGACCCGGGCGCCGGCGGCCCGCTGAGGATCGGCCCGTCCACCGTCACCAGCGGCCGGCCCGCCTCCTCCTGCACCCCGGGCGACCCCACCGAGATCACCCTGCTGCCGGACGGCCGGCTGAAGCGGGCCACGCAGGACGGCGGGGAGAGCCTCACCTACAGCAGGCGGTGAGCGGGCAGGGGCCAGCCAACTCCCTTGCGCGGCGGGCTCGGTGAACGCCGGGCGGCCCTAGCGGGGCTCCGGTGGCCGCTGCCGGGGCATGTTGGGGCGGGTTCCGTTGGCAGGCGGCAGCGGGAAGCGGCCCGCCGCGCCGCCCGCCTCCTGCCGCGGCACGTACGCCACCGCCGCCTGGATCCCCAGCGGGGCCGAGCCCGTGCGGAACTCCACCATCCAGTCGGTGGTCTCGGTGCGCACCAGTTCCGTCACGTCCTCCGAGAAGCGCCGCAGCACGCCAAGACAGCGCTCGGCGGCCTCGCTCGCGGTGCCCTCCGCCGGTCCCAGCACCTCGCGGACGCACTCGGACGCCCAGTCGAACTGCAGCGCCTGCAGCCGCCGCTGCACCGCCTGCGCGGTGGCCACGTCCCGCATCCACCCGGACGTCACCCCGAAGAACCGGTCGACGCCGACGCAGGCGACCGCGAGCAGCAGCGCCAGGCACCCCCAGGGCGCCACCCCGCCGGCCGCCCCGGTCAGGTCCAGCAGCGGCAGCGCTGCCGCGGTCACCGCCCCGGCGGCCGCGCCGCAGCGCAGCACCTGGGCCCCGCGCCGCTTCCACACCCGGTCCCGCAGATACCAGTCCGCCGTCCGCAGTGCGCCGTGCTCCACCCACCGGTACAGCTCGTCGAGCCGCTCGGCGGGCTCCCCCCAGTCCCCGAGCGGAAAGGCCCGCCCGGTCAGATCGCCCGGCCGCAGTCCGGCCGCACCCTCGCCCCACCCGTCCTGAGGCGGACCCTCGGGCTGCATCTCCGGCTGACCCACCCGGCACTCCCTACTGATCACGACCGTCACGTTGCGTGACACACCATCCCGACGCGCGGCCACCCTTCCTACCGCCCAATGGGTGGCCGGGACGTGGCTTTCCCCGCTTTTCCGCCCGGAAGAGGGCCTTGATCAGGTATAGGACAGCCACCTGTCTCACTCGAAAGAGTGGCGGCGCGATGGTCGCGAGGACCACGTAGGCTCGTGCACAAGGAGAAGAACGTAGAGGAGCTGATCGTGATCCCCGGTGGTGGCCAGCCCAACATGCAGCAGTTGCTCCAGCAGGCCCAGAAGATGCAGCAGGACCTGCAGCGGGCGCAGGAGGAACTGGCGAACACGGAGGTCGACGGGCAGGCGGGCGGCGGCCTGGTGAAGGCCACCGTGACCGGTTCCGGTGAACTGCGCGCCCTGCGGATCGACCCCAAGGCGGTGGACCCGGAGGACACCGAGACCCTCGCCGACCTGATCGTGGCGGCCGTGCAGGCGGCCAACGAGAACGCGCAGACGCTCCAGCAGCAGAAGCTCGGCCCGCTGGCCCAGGGTCTCGGCGGCGGCACCGGCATCCCCGGTCTGCCCTTCTGAGGCCGGGCCAACTAGCGTACGTACCGAAAGGTCTCCAGGAAGGGCAGTCCGTTGTACGAAGGCGTGGTCCAGGACCTCATCGACGAGCTGGGGCGGCTGCCCGGCGTCGGTCCCAAGAGCGCGCAGCGGATCGCCTTCCACATCCTGCAGGCCGAGCCGACGGACGTGAAGCGGCTCGCGCAGGCGCTCCTGGAGGTCAAGGCGAAGGTACGGTTCTGCGCCACGTGCGGCAACGTGGCGCAGGAGGAGCTGTGCAACATCTGCCGCGATCCGCGCCGCGACCCGTCGGTCATCTGCGTCGTGGAGGAGCCGAAGGACGTCGTCGCGATCGAGCGCACCCGTGAGTTCCGGGGCCGCTACCACGTGCTCGGCGGGGCGATCAGCCCGATCGAGGGCGTGGGACCCGACGACCTGCGGATCCGGGAACTGCTCGCCCGGCTGGCCGACGGGACGGTCACGGAGCTGATCCTGGCCACCGACCCGAATCTCGAAGGCGAGGCGACGGCCACCTACCTCGCCCGCATGATCAAGCCCATGGGCCTGAAGGTCACCCGCCTGGCCAGCGGCCTCCCGGTGGGTGGCGACCTGGAATACGCGGACGAGGTCACTCTCGGCCGCGCCTTCGAGGGGAGACGACTCCTAGATGTCTGACGCCACGCTGCACGCCACGTCGCAGAATCCCGACGACTTCGCGGTCCAGATCGCGGACCAGGTCGAGAGCTTCCTGGTGGCCGTCACCGAGGTGGCACGAGGCGACGAGCCCGGCTCGACGGTGCCCTTCCTCCTCCTGGAGATCTCCCAGCTCCTGCTGGCCGGCGGCCGCCTCGGCGCCCACGAGGACATCGTCCCCGAGGAGCGCTACGAGCCCGACCTCGGCCCCGAGCCGGACGTGGACGGGCTGCGCGAGAACCTGGCCCGGCTCCTCGAACCGGTCGACGTCTACTCCGAGGTCTTCGACCCGTACGAGCCCCGCCGGGCCCCGGTGCCCGCCCGCATCTCCGACGACATCGCCGACATCCTCACCGACCTGCGCCACGGCATGGCCCACTACCGCTCGGGCCGCACCACCGAGGCCATGTGGTGGTGGCAGTTCTCCTACTTCTCCAACTGGGGCCCCACCGCCTCCTCCGTCCTGCGCGCCCTGCAGTCGGTCCTCATCCACGTCCGCCTCAACCAGCCCCTCGAAGAGCTCGACGGTCTCGACACCGACCAGCCCGCCATGGGCGACGAGACCCTGGAGTTCGAGGCGGGCCGCGTGATGGCGCGCGAGATCGGGGGACCGCTCGGGATCCGGCAGGGCCGGTAGCCCGGCACGGGCAGCGGCACCGGGGCCGGTACGGCCACCAGGGCGAAGCCCATCCCGGTGAGCCACCGGACGCTCGCGCCGAGCAGGGCAACGCCCGCGAGTGGCGTTTGCGTCATGCCGCTCCCGGCCCCGCGTTTGAACCGTGAGGGAAGCGGGTGTTCTGTGACCCGGGGCACTTTCCGCGTGCCGCCCCGCAGGGTGGGCAAGAGCCCTTCCGGAACGAAGCGGCCCGACGTCTCACCATGCGGGAGCAGGGTGGTGGAATTCGGACGCTCGTTAAACTGAGCCGACACAAACGAACCGAGCGAGGAGCGCACGTGGGCCTTGTCGTGCAGAAGTACGGAGGCTCCTCCGTAGCCGATGCCGAGGGCATCAAGCGCGTCGCCAAGCGGATCGTGGAAGCGAAGAAGAACGGCAACCAGGTTGTCGTCGTCGTTTCCGCGATGGGCGACACGACGGACGAGCTGATCGATCTCGCCGAGCAGGTCTCTCCGATGCCTGCCGGGCGGGAATTCGACATGCTGCTGACCGCCGGAGAGCGGATCTCCATGGCCCTGCTGGCGATGGCGATCAAAAACCTGGGTCACGAGGCCCAGTCCTTCACCGGCAGCCAGGCGGGCGTCATCACCGACTCGGTCCACAACAAAGCCCGGATCATCGATGTCACGCCGGGGCGGATCAGGACCGCTCTGGACGAGGGCAACATCGCCATCGTGGCCGGGTTCCAGGGCGTCAGCGCCGACAAGAAGGACATCACCACGCTGGGCCGCGGCGGCTCCGACACGACGGCCGTGGCCCTGGCCGCCGCGCTCGACGCCGGGGTCTGCGAGATCTACACCGACGTCGACGGCGTGTTCACCGCCGACCCGCGGGTGGTGAAGAAGGCGAAGAAGATCGACTGGATCTCCTTCGAGGACATGCTGGAGCTCGCGGCCTCCGGCTCGAAGGTGCTGCTCCACCGCTGCGTGGAGTACGCCCGCCGCTACAACATCCCGATCCATGTCCGGTCCAGCTTCAGCGGGCTGCCGGGCACCTGGGTCAGCAGCGAGCCGATTGGGGACAAGAAGGTGGAGCAGGCCATCATCTCCGGTGTCGCGCACGACACCTCCGAGGCCAAGATCACGGTCGTCGGCGTGCCGGACAAGCCGGGCGAGGCCGCCGCGATCTTCCGGACCATCGCCGATGCCGAGATCAACATCGACATGGTCGTGCAGAACGTGTCCGCCGCCTCCACCGGCCTGACGGACATCTCCTTCACGCTCCCGAAGACCGAGGGCCGCAAGGCGATCGACGCGCTGGAGAAGAACCGCTCCGGCATCGGCTTCGACTCGCTGCGCTACGACGACCAGATCGGCAAGATCTCGCTGGTCGGCGCCGGCATGAAGACCAACCCGGGCGTCACCGCCTCCTTCTTCGAGGCGCTGTCCGACGCGGGCGTGAACATCGAGCTGATCTCCACCTCCGAGATCCGCATCTCCGTCGTCACCCGCAAGGACGACGTGCCGGAGGCCGTCCGCGCCGTGCACACGGCCTTCGGGCTCGACTCCGACACGGACGAGGCCGTGGTCTACGGGGGCACGGGCCGGTAATGGCGCCGACCGGCAAGCCGACGCTCGCGGTCGTGGGGGCGACCGGAGCCGTCGGCGCGGTCATGCTCCGGATCCTGTCCCAGCGCGCGGACATCTGGGGCGAGATCCGTCTGATCGCCTCCCCGCGCTCGGCCGGCCGCAAGCTGGCCGTGCGCGGCGAGGAGGTCGAGGTGGTGGCCCTGACGGAGGACGCCTTCGCCGGGGTCGACATCGCCATGTTCGACGTTCCCGACGCGGTCGCGGCCGAGTGGGCGCCGATCGCCGCGGCGCACGGCGCGGTCGTCGTCGACAACTCCGGTGCCTTCCGGATGGACCCGGACGTGCCCCTGGTGGTGCCCGAGGTCAACGCCCACGCGGCGCGCAACCGGCCGCGCGGGATCATCGCGAACCCCAACTGCACGACCCTGACGATGATCGTCGCCCTGGGCGCGCTGCACGCCGAGTTCGGGCTGCGCGAGCTGGTGGTGTCGTCGTACCAGGCGGTCAGCGGCGCCGGGCGGGCCGGCGTGGAGACGCTCCGGGCCCAGCTGTCCCTGGTCGCCGGGACCGAGCTGGGCACCAGCCCGGGCGACGTGCGGCGGGCTGTCGGGGACAGCACCGGGCCGTTCCCGGAGCCGGTCGTGCTCAACGTCGTCCCGTGGGCCGGGTCGCTGGCGGAGGACGGCTGGTCGTCGGAGGAGATGAAGGTCCGCGACGAGTCCCGCAAGATCCTCGGGCTGCCGCAGCTGCCGGTCGCCGTGACCTGTGTGCGGGTGCCGGTCGTCACCACGCACTCGCTGACCGTGCACGCCCGGTTCCAGGGCGAGGTCAGCGTGGACGGCGCCCGTGAGATCCTCGCCACGGCGCCCGGTGTGGTGCTGTGCGACGACCCGGCCGCCGGCGAGTTCCCCACCCCCGCCGACGTGGTGGGCACCGACCCGACCTGGGTGGGCCGGGTGCGGCGGGCGCTGGACGACCCGACCGCGCTCGAACTCTTCGTGTGCGGCGACAACTTGCGCAAGGGAGCGGCGCTGAACACCGCGCAGATCGCGGAGCTGGTGGCGCAGGAGTGGACCGCCGCCGAGGAGCACAGGTAAGAGCTTTGTAGGATCCCCGTAAGGGAAGTGTGGCCGGGAGCATGGTCCAAACCACTTGAACAGTCGCTCCGGGCAACCGATGATTTTCCTCCCCGCCCTCCGCAACCGCGCGGAGGGCGGGGAGCGTCTTTGCGGTCACTCTTCGGGGCGTGGGGGCGCCGTGATCGGCCGGGCCGGGGACGCCCGGCCATATCGGACACAGAGGAAGAGCTGACGCATGACGGCACTTGAGGCACGGCCGGCTGTCGCACTTGTGATGCCCGGCACGTACAACCCTCACGGGGGCAGACGTGTCCAACTGGCGTGGCAGAGGTACTCGAACTCACTGCGGTCCGCGGCACAGCGGCCCTCCGGTCGCCGCGTGCGGCGCTCCGGCCCCGTACGCCCGGCGGCATGCCGGTGATCGCGCCCATGCCCGCAGCGCGGCCCGCCCGCATACCCAGTCAGCGTGACGGAGCCGAGGACGCCGCGGCGACCGCGGTCGCCGGCACCACCGTCGACCACCTCACCGAGACCTACCGGGCGCACTACCGCTCGCTGCTCGGCCTTGCCGCGCTCCTCCTCGACGACACCGCCTCCTGCGAGGACGTCGTCCAGGAGGCCTTCATCCGCGTCCACTCGGCCCGCAAGCGCGTCCGGGACCCCGACAAGACCCTCGCCTACCTCCGGCAGACGGTCGTCAACCTCTCCCGCTCCACGCTGCGCCGGCGCATCCTCGGCCTGAAGCTGCTCTCCAAGCCGATGCCGGACATGGCGAGCGCGGAGGAGGGCGCCTACGACCAACTGGAGCGCCGCGACCTCATCAAGGCGATGAAGGGCCTGCAGCGCCGCCAGCGCGAGGTCCTGGTGCTGCGCTACTTCGCCGACATGACCGAGGCCCAGGTCGCCGAGACCCTCGGCATCTCGCTGGGCTCGGTGAAGGCGTACGGATCGCGGGGCATCGCCGCACTGCGGGTGGCCATGGAGGCGTTGGCATGAGCGGCCACCTGAACGCGCGCAGCAGTACAAGCACACGTCATCGCACGCTGGGAACGGAACTGTGAACCACGGCCCCGACGACAAGGGCACCGAGGGACTCGACCCGGGCCTCGACGGGCTCGGCGCGCAGGAGCAGGCCCTGCGCCGGCTGCTGCGCTCCGCGGTCGACGACATCGAGCCGCGTACCGGCACGCTGGACCACCTGCGCCGGGCCGTCCCCGCCCGGCGCGCCCGCAAGCGGCAGGCGGCCGTCGGCATGGTCGCGGCCGCCCTGTTCCTCGGCACGGCCGTCCCCGCGCTCGTCCATGTCTCGGACTCCGGCGGCTCCGACCCCAACACCGCCATGGCCGGACAGTCCTCGCAGGCCCAGGGCGGCACCGGCGCGGGCAAGGGCAAGGGCGGCGACGCGGGCGCCCGGACCGGCGCCGGCAGCTCCGCCAAGCCCGGCAAGGAGCCCGGCAAGGCCGGTGGGAACGGCCGCAACGGCAGCGGCGGCATCGCCACCGGCGGCACCGACCCGTCCGCCACGTCGCCCGCGGGCCCCCCGCTGTGCACGGCGACCCAGCTGGGCTCCGCCACCGGCAGCGCCGACGCCCCGGACTCCGCGGGCGTGGTCTACGGCACCTTCCGCGTCACCAACGTCTCCGCCACCGCCTGCACCGTCGGCGGCACGGGCACCGTCGGCGCCACCGCGCAGGGCGCCGCGGACCCGGCCAAGGTGGTCGCCACCCGGCACGCGTCCGGGGACGCGGCGACCGCCCTGCCCGACCCCTCCGTGGAGGTCTCCGGACTGGTCCTCCAGCCGGGCTCCGCCTACGAGGAGAAGTTCGCCTTCGTGCCCTCCGAGACGTGCCCCACCAGCGGCGGCGCGAGCGGCGGCTCGGAAAGCGGCGGCTCCACGCCGGACCCGACGCCCAGCCAGGGCGCGAGCGCCTCCGCCGGTGCGGCCGACAACGGCGGCTCGGCCGGCGCCGCCGCCCCCCAGTTGCTCACCGAGGACGGCACGGCCGACGGCAGCGTCGTGGTGTCGCACACGGCCCAGCCGGGATCCCCGACGGTCACGGCGGTCGTGCCGGGGCAGTGCGCGGGGACGGTGTACTACACCGGGGTGCTGGCAGGGGCGTAGCCCCCTGCGGAGCCTGCGGGCGCGGCTTCGGCGTCCCCTCGGGGCGCTGGTTCAGCCGCCGGCCGCCGCCACCGGTTCCGACTCCTCCGGCACCAGGCCCAGCGCGGCGTCCCGCACGGCCTCCGCCTCCCGGCGGAGCAGCCGGAACCACATGAACACCACGAAGCCGGCGAAGACGAACCACTCGCCGGTGTAGCCGAGGTTCTGGAACGCCTTCAGGTCGAGCCCGGTGCCGTCGGGCGCGGTCGCGGGCACGGCCTTCATCCCCGGGTCCGCCTTGTCCAGCGTGACCCAGGCGTCGTACAGCCGGTACGGCACCAGGTTGACCAGCGACGCCGCGCTGATCACGGAAGTCTGCCCGGCGGGGAGCCCGCCCTGGGCGCTGACCCCGTCGTCCCCGGGCGTCTCGGAGGCCTGCAGCGCGCCGGTGACGGTGACCTCGCCGGTGGGCGGGGCCGGCGCCTTCGCCGCGTCCGCCCTGCCGGGCAGCCAGCCCCGCACCACGGGCAGCGCCTTGCCGGAGCCGGTGCGCAGCAGGGTCAGGACGTAGAAGCCGTTCCTGTCGTCCAGCTGCCGTCCCGGAACCAGGAGCTGCGCGCCGTAGTGGCCGCTCGCGGTGACCCGGCGACCCGAGGTGGCCTTGTCGACGGGCAGCATCGAGTCCAGCGGGCGGGCGGCCTCCTGCTGGTCGGAGGCGGCCTGCCGGGTCGCGGCCCGGCTGTCGTGCACCCGCCCCTCGAAGCGGCTCAGCTGCCAGGACCCCATGAAGATGCAGAACGGGATGGCGAGCAGCACGAAGACGTTGATGCCCCACCAGCGCGGAGTCAGCAGAAACCGGTACACGCCCTCCACGGTACGGCGCCCGTGCCGGCGTCCCGACCGAGGGTCAGCCCTTGCCGGCCTTCGGCGCGTGGAACTGCGGGGTGCGTGCGCGGGTGGTGTCGAGCCCGATGCGGCACCGCAGGCGCGCGGCCGGTGCGCTCATGATCGGAAAGTTGTCCACAGGTTACGCACACCCGCCACCCAATTGTCGGCGCGGCCAGGCACTATGGGCGCATGACTGGGGCCATGAGTGAGAGCGACACGCCGGACACACAGCACACGCCGGACCTGCCCGACTGGGAGAGGCGCTTCCGGGCGCCGCGGGTCTCGCTGCCCGACTGGGCGGAGGACGCGCCGGACCGCTCCCTGTTCGTGTCGAACGCGACGGGCACGTACGAGCTGTACGCCTGGGACCGCACGACGGACGAGCAGCGGCAGGCGACGCACCGGCCGAACGGCACGACGGACGGCGTGCTCTCCCCGGACGGCGCCTGGATCTGGTGGTTCGACGACAAGGACGGCGACGAGTTCGGCATCTGGCGCCGCCAGCCCTTCAAGGGAGGGGAGGACGAGCCGGCCGTCCCGGGCCTTGCTCCCTCCTACCCTGCGGGGCTGGCCCTGGCCCGCGACGGCCGCACCGCGGTCGTCGGCCGCTCCACGGACGACGAGGGCACCACGATCCACCTCGCGCGCCAGGGCGCGGACCCGGTCGAGATCTACCGGCACCGCGAGTCGGCCGGCGTCGGCGACCTCTCCCACGACGGCTCCCTGATCGCGATCGAGCACACCGAGCACGGCGACGCCATGCACGCGGCGCTGCGCGTGCTGCGCCCGGACGGCACGAAGGTGGCCGAGCTGGACGACACCAAGGGCGGCATCGAGGAGCTGGGCCTGGAGGTGCTGGGCTTCGCCCCGGTCGACGGCGACACCCGCCTGCTCATCGGCCACCAGCGCCGGGGCCGCTGGGAGCCGCTGGTGTGGGACGTGGCCACCGGCGAGGAGAGCGACCTCGCCCTGGACCTGCCCGGTGACGTGAGCGCCGAGTGGTATCCGGATGGCTCGGCCCTGCTCGTCGCGCACAGCTTCGAGGCCCGCAGCGAGCTGTTCCGCTACGACCTGGCCGGGCGGAAGCTGACCCGCATCCCCACCCCGGCCGGTTCGGTCTCCGGCGCGACGGCACGCCCCGACGGCAGCGTGGAGTACCTGTGGTCGTCGGCCGCCGAGCCCCCGGCGGTGCGCTCGACGCGGGGCGGCGTCGTCCTCGACCCTCCGGGCATGGCCTGCCCGCCGTCGGTCCCGGTGGAGGACGTGTGGGTGGAGGGCCCCGGCGGCCGCGTCCACGCCCTCGTGCAGAGGCCCGCGGGCGCGAGCGGCCCCCTGCCGACGGTCTTCGACCTGCACGGCGGCCCGACCTGGCACGACAGCGACTCCTTCGCCGCGGGCCCGGCCGCCTGGGTGGACCACGGCTACGCGGTGATCCGCGTCAACTACCGCGGCTCCACCGGCTACGGCCGCGCCTGGACCGACGCCCTCAAGCACCGGGTCGGCCTGATCGAACTGGAGGACGTGGCCGCGGTGCGCGACTGGGCGGTCTCCTCCGGCCTCGCCGACCCCGCCCGCCTGGTCCTCACCGGCGCCTCCTGGGGCGGCTACCTCACCCTGCTCGGCCTCGGCACCCAGCCCGAGGCGTGGTCGGTGGGCATCGCGGTCGTCCCCGTCGCGGACTACGTCACCGCGTACCACGACGAGATGGAGGCCCTCAAGGCCATGGACCGCACCCTGCTGGGCGGCACCCCGGAGGAGGTCCCGGAGCGCTTTGAGGCGTCCTCCCCGCTCACCTACGTCGACCGGGTCAAGGCCCCGGTCTACATCTCGGCGGGCGTCAACGACCCGCGCTGTCCCATCCGCCAGATCGACAACTACGTCAAGCGCCTGGAGAGCCGCGGCGCGGTCCACGAGGTGTACCGGTACGACGCGGGCCACGGGTCGCTCGTGATGGACGAGCGGATCAAGCAGGTGAGACTGGAACTGGACTTCGCCAGAAGGCACTTGGGCGCCTCCTGAAGCGTCTCGGACGGGTGGGTCACCGCAACTGCGCGAGTCCTCGGCGGGTTGCGGCCACCACCACCCGGTCCCCCTTCTCCAGCACGTGATCGGGGGGCGTGTCGGTCCGGCCCTTCAGCGCCAGCACCCGCCAGGACCCGGCCCGGAACGCCTCCCGCACGGTCCGCCCCTCCAGCTGAGGATGCCCGGCCACATCCACGGCGGCGAACACCAGCACCCTGCGCTCCACCGGAATCGCCCCCAGCACCTGCCGGCCGAGCATCGCCCCGGCGAACGCGGGCGCGGCCAGGTGCGTGACGCTGCGGCTGCGGGTCAGCGCCTCCGGGTACGCGGTCCGCAGCGTCCGGTACACCGCGGTCGCGAAGTCGTCGTCGTACAGCCGCAGCACCACGCGCAGATCGGGCCGTACGGTCCGGGCGTAGAGCACCGCCTCCAGGTTGGTGGTGTCGGCGCTGGTCACCGCGAGCAGCGCCTGCGCCCGTTGGATCTTGGCGGACTCCAGCACCCCTTCCTGGGTGATGTCCCCGAGCACCACCGGCACCCGCAGCCGCCGCGCGGTCGCGAGGCCCCGAGCCTCGGGGTCGGACTCCACGCACACGACGGGGACGTTCAGCTCCCGCAGCCGGGCCAGCACCCGGGTGCCGATCTTGCCGAGCCCGAGCAGCACCACGTGCCCGCCGAGACCGCGGGGCGGCTTGCGCAGCGCGGAGGCGGAGCGGAAGGTGCCCAGCGCCTCCAGGACGGCGGCCAGCAGCACCGGCAGCAGCAGCAACCCGACGAGTCCGGACAGGAGTTGGAGCAACTGGCGGCCGAGCGGCGCCGTGAGGGCCGGGTCGTCGATGGCGAACATGTCGAGCAGGGTGAGATAGAAGGCCCGCAGCGGATGCAGCCGCGGGGTCACCGCCCACAAGGCGACGGCCAGCGCGACCACACAGCCCACCAGACCGGCCAGCGACCAGCGCAGCCGCCGGGAGAACAGCGAGGCGAGCGGCGGTACGCCACCCACCCCGCGGCCGGGCGCGGCCGACTCGACCCCGGCGGCGGACACCTGCTCCAGCACCACGGCCGTCCGCCCGGCGGCCTGCCGCACCTCCTCGTCGTCCGGCAGCAGCCGCGGCTCGTGGTCCGTGCCGCCGTTCGACAGCAGGGCGAGCGCGTACAGCCCGGAGCCGGCGGCCTGCCCTTCGCCGGGCAGTGTGCGTTCCACGGCGCGCAGCAGCAGCCCCTCGGTCTGGACGACCTTGCTGGTGCCGGCGACGGCGGTGGCGGCCAGGGCGGGCGCGGCGGTGTCGGCGTCGGACAGCACGGTGGTGGACGCCTCGGCGCCGTCGTCGTCCGGGTACGCCAATGCGGCCGCCTGATCGAGGAGTTCCTCGATGTGCTGGCCCAACCGGCGGTTGTAGAGCCGCAGGACGAGCCGCAGCCGGGGGTTGAGCCGGCGGGCGGTCAGCGCGGCGCGGATGTTGGTCTCGTCGTCGTCGTGGACGAGGGCGAGCGCGGCGGCCCGTTCCACCCCGGCCTCGGCGAGCACGGCCTCGGTGAGCTCGGCGGCCTCCAGCACGCGTTCGTCGGCGCCGGCGTTCGGCGCCGCCGTGGGCGCGGCCGGTGCGCCGCCCCGGCCGACCGCGGCGCTCACCCGGTCCAGCAGCACCGACGCGGCACGCGGCCGCCCGACCACCGGTGGCCTGGCGGTGCGTTCGCTCGGCGGCACCACCAGGGTGACCTGCTCGCCGTAGACCCCGCGTAGCTCGGCGGCCAGCCGGTGCGCCAGCCCGTCGTCCCCGCACACCACCATGTGCGGGCCGCCTGGCCCCCCTTGATACGGAACGCTCCCCACGAGGGAAGAGACTGCCCCAAGAAGAGGAGTGGTTCCAGCAACTGCCTGAACACGAGCGGTACGCCCCGCGTACGCACGGGGAGCGAGCACACCAGCCGGAGGACTCCGCCCGTGGCCGTCACCGAGGACGCCCCACCGGGCGCCGACGAGCGGGCCCCGGCCCGCACCTCGAGCCACCAGGAGGGGCGGCGGCTCAGCTCCCCGCTGGTGCTGTCGCCGGCGCTCGTGCCGGCGGTGCTCGCCCGGTCCCCGATCAGCGGGCTGCTCGGCACCGCGCTGATGCAGAGCTGGATGACGGTGTTCGTGGCGGTGACCGTGCCGGCGCTGCCGTTCCTGGTGCCGGGCGTGCTGCTGTCGGCGGCGATCGCGGTCTTCGTGCCGCCGTCCTTCTTCGCGCGCGCCCTCCCGCGCCGCCCGGCGCCGGCGGAACAACTGACGTCGGAACCCGGCAACGCCGACCCCGCGTAGATTGCCGGAAGCCGCACAGGAACAGTCGTGCGAGTGACACCACAATGCCGGTCATGAACAGCCGGCACCTCGATTGTCCTCCTCGCGGGAGGCGCACCCTCTGGAGCTTCGTCGGGATCGGCGTCGCCGGCGCGCTGTTGGCCGGCGTCCGGACCGCGCGGGCGGGCGGGTGGCCGGACGGGTGGGCGATCGCCGGGGCGGTGCTCGCCGTGGTGGGGCTGTGGTGCCTGTACCAGGTGACGTGCCTGGTGCGGGCGGACGCACAGGGCGTGTACGTGCGGACGCTGCTGGGGCGGCGCCTCGTGCCCTGGCAGGACGTCGCGGAACTGCGGCTGCGGGTCAAGAAGCGGGGCCGTCGCCCGGAGCTGCGCCGGGTCGTCCTGGTGCTGCGTGACGGACACAGCAGGACGCTGCCCCGGCCGACGAGCGACTACCCGGACTTCGCCGGGCAACTGGCCACGCTGCGCGGGCTGCTGCGCCGCTACGGCACCCCCGCCTCGGACCGGCTCCGCGTCGTCACCGACGACGCCGTGGGCAGCGGCTGGGCGGGCCGGCTGGGCGTGAGCGCGCTGCTGCTGGCGGCGGCGGGCGTGGCCGCGTGGTCCGTGTCGGGCGCCGTGGCGCACGAGCGGGCGTGGCACGCGGCGGCGCCGTGTGCGGTCGGCTCCGTGTCCGATGACTGCCTGCGCACTGTGCCGGCCGTGATCGACCGGACCGACGCACGCGGGCCCAAGCAGCGGAGCTGGATCTACTTCGCCGACGGGCGGCCCATGGCGCGCAAGAGCGTGTCGTCCGAGGCCGCTGAGGCGTTCCACGCCGGTGACCGGGTCGAGCTGACCATCTGGCACGGCGAGGTGATGAAGGTCGCCGGCGCGCACTACGTGTGGCACGAGCACGTCATCACCGGCGGCAGCGTGGCCGCCTTCGCGGCCGGGCTCGCGCTGGCGGCCGGTCATCCGGGGGCGCAGGTGCTGCTACGGCTGCGCTGGCGCCGCCGGCCCGACGACGAGGTCCTGCCGTCGGCCCTGCCGTTCACGGGCGCCCTGCTCGGTACCGGCGCCTGGCTGCTGCCGCTGTGCTACCGGTATCCCGCGGGCCTGCCGGGCTCCGCCCCGGTGATCGGCTGGGTGGCGGCGGGCGCACTGGCCAGCGCGGCGCTGTTCGCCTGGGCCTGGCGGCGCACCCGGGTGTGCACACCCGAGCGGTCCCCGGCACCGGAGGCCCCCGAGCAGGGCGATGTGTTCCTGGCCGCGCGCTTCCTGGAGGAGACCGACTACAACCCGCACCGCTTCGGCACCCACATCGTCCTCGGCGACGGCGGGCCCGCGGTGACACCCCACGCCGGACCGGGCCGGTTCGCGGCGCGCCGGATCCCGGTGGAGCGCCTCACCGTGACGACCGTGCGGCGCCCCCGCGGGGACGACGGCGACACCGTCCCCCGCTCCTGGCACATCGCCGAACTGAACGACGCAGGCACCCCGGTCCGCCTCGCCGCCGCCCCCACCGACCTCGCCCGCATCCTCCGCGCACTGCGGCTCGCGCACGTCTGAGAGGCGGTGGCCTTCGCCGGTCAGTGGGCCGCGGACGGCAGGTCGAAGCGGTCGAGGTCGCGGAGCCATGCGCGGGCGTTGCCGTCGGAGGGCGCCCGCCAGTCGCCGCGCGGCGAGAGGGAGCCGCCGGCCGAGACCTTCGGACCGTTCGGCATGGCCGAGCGCTTGAACTGGGCGAACGCGAAGAAGCGGCGGCAGAAGACCTCCAGCCAGTGCCGGATCTCCGGCAGGTCGTACGCCACCCGCTCGGCCTTGGGGAAGTTCGGCGGCCAGGCGCCGGCGTCCGGGTCGTGCCAGGCATGCCACGCCAGGAACGCGATCTTGGACGGCCGGAAGCCGTGGCGCAGCACGTGGAAGAGAGTGAAGTCGTGCAGCGCGTACGGGCCGATCTTCGACTCGGTGGACTGCATCTCCTCGCCCGGCACCAGCTCGGGGCTGATCTCGGTGTCGAGGATCGCCGCGAGGATCTGGCCCGTCTCCTCGTCGAACTGCCCGCTGCTGATCACCCAGCGGATCAGATGCTGGATCAGCGTCTTCGGAACACCGGAGTTCACGTTGTAGTGGCTCATCTGGTCGCCGACGCCGTACGTCGACCAGCCGAGCGCCAGCTCCGACAGGTCGCCGGTGCCCAGCACGATGCCGCCGCGCTGGTTGGCCAGCCGGAACAGGTAGTCGGTGCGCAGGCCGGCCTGGACGTTCTCGAAGGTGACGTCGTACACCGGCTCGCCGGAGGCGAACGGGTGGCCCAGCTCCTTCAGCATCAGCCGCGCGGTCGGCGTGATGTCCAGCTCGGCCGCTGTCACGCCGAGCGCGCGCATCAGCCTGTGCGCGTTGTCCTTGGTGTGGTCGCTGGTGGCGAACCCCGGCAGGGTGAACGCGAGGATGTCGCTGCGCGGCCGGCCCGCGCGGTCCATCGCCCGCGCGGCCACGATCAGCGCGTGCGTGGAGTCCAGGCCGCCGGACACCCCGATGACCACCTTCGGCCCGCCGATCGCCGCGAGCCGCTGCTGCAGTCCCGCGACCTGGATGTTGTACGCCTCGTAGCAGTCCAGGGCCAGCCGCTCCGGGTCGGCGGGCACGAACGGGAACCGCTCCACGCGCCGCCTGAGCCCCAGGTCACCGGCCGGCGGCTCCAGCTCGAAGGACACCGTCCGGAAGTCGGCGGTGCGGGCGGCGTGGGTGCGCCGGTTGTCGTCGAACGTGCCCATCCGCTGCCGCTCCTGCCGCAGCAGGTCCAGGTCGACGTCGGCCACCGCGAACTGCTCGCCGAGCGCGAAGCGGTCGCTCTCCGCGAGCAGCAGCCCGTTCTCGTAGATCATGGTCTGCCCGTCCCAGGACAGGTCGGTGGTCGACTCGCCGAGACCGGCCGCCGCGTAGACGTACGCGGCGAGGCAGCGCGAGGACGCCGACCGGCACAGCAGCTTGCGGTCCTCGGCCCGGCCCACCGTGATCGGACTGCCGGAGAGGTTCGCGAGCACGGTCGCACCGGCCAGGGCCGCCTCGGCGCTCGGCGGCACCGGCACCCACATGTCCTCGCAGATCTCCGCGTGCAGCACCAGCCCCGGCACGTCGTCCGCCGTGAACAGCAGATCCACGCCGAACGGAACGTCCGTGCCGCCGATCCGGATCGTCCCGCCCCGCTCGTCGTCGCCCGCCGCGATCTGCCGGCGCTCGTAGAACTCACGGTAGTTCGGCGGGTACGACTTGGGCGCCACGCCGAGGATCCGCCCGCGGTGGACGACCACCGCACAGTTGTAGACCCGGCCCCGGTGGCGCAGCGGCGCGCCGACGACCAGCACGGGCAGCAGGTCCGCCGATCCGGCCACCACCTCCTGCAGCGCCGCCTCCACCGCGTCGAGCAGCGGGTCCTGCAGCAGCAGGTCCTCGATCGAGTAGCCGCACAGCACCATCTCGGGGAAGACGGCGACGGCGACCCCCTCCCCGGCACACCGGCGCGCCAGGTGCAGGACGGCCTCCGCGTTGGCGTGCGGGTCGGCGATGACGGTGTGGCCCGTGCACGCGGCGACGCGCGCGAAGCCATGCTGATAGATCGACCAGAAGTTCAACGGGACTTCCCTCACGACGCCACGGACCCCACAAACGAAACGAATCTCCTACTTCTCCTACAGAGGAAGCCTAGGTCTTCCCGAGTGAAAGCCGCGGAGGGCGTCGGGCGGGACGGGTGAGCGGGAACGGCCCCGGTCGGGGAGTGGGACGGCCCGGGGCGGGGGGCGGGACCAAGCGGCGCCCCGTCCGCAGGGCCAAGGGCCACCGCCGTGGCGGCGAGGACGAAGCCGAGCGCGTCGACGCTCTCGACCAGGGAGTGCGGCCCAGACCCACGCCCAGCGCGCCCCGCGCGCCCGCCGAAACGGAAACGGATCACCCATGCCCGCGGCAGCGACGCGCGGTCCTGGCTCGTGTCCGCGCACACCCGTGGCGGTGACCACGTCACTCCGTCGGGCGAACCCCGCGCCGGCGAGAGCCCAGGGCCCGGCGAGAGCGTCCCCGCCGACGCCACCGGCGCCCAGCCCGCCCCGACCCGAGGCGAGCGCCCGAGGCGACCGGCGCGGCGAGGGCCGGAGAGCGGCCCGGCGCCCGCCGGCTCGACTTACGGGCGACTGCGAAACGCGAGAGCATGGGCAGGCGTCCATCCCGGCCCGCGAACAAAAGCGGGTCCGCACGCATCCCACGCTGCATACAGCCGACTCATGCTCCTACGGCCCTCAGCGCGACGGGGTACCGTCGCGTCTTCCGAAAGGAGGCCGGGCGATGAATCCCCCGTCGTACCGTGACCGCAGAAGCGCGACAGCCCCGCCCCGACTCCCCGGCCGGGCGCCGAGCGCACGGAGACTGGGCATCGCTGCCGCCGCGGCAGCGATGCTCCTCGCCGGCTGCGGCTCGGGCACCCCACACGCGTCGCCGCGCGCGTCCACGCCCACCAGCGGCTCCGGCGTGCCCCCGACCTCGTCGGCCACCCCTTCTCACACCCCGTCGTCCTTCACTCCGGACATGACCACCACGACCACCGCCACCTGTACGAACAGCTCGAAGCTGGCCGGGTGGTCGAACCGCCGGCTGGCCATGTTGACCATCGCCGTCCCGGTGTCGGAGACCTCGGTGTCCGACGCCACCTCCGAGGTGAGCGCCGGCGCGGGCGGCGTCGTGCTGTTCGGCAGCAAGGCGCCGTCCGACCTCGGGTCCCGGCTGACCACGCTGAAGTCCCACGTACCCGGACACCGGGGCCTGCTGGTGATGACCGACGAGGAGGGCGGCGGCATCCAGCGCATGGCGAACCTCGTCGGGGACCTGCCCTGGGCCTCGTACATGGGCTCGCACTGGACCCCCGCGCAGATCCAGCAGAACGTCACGAAGGTCGCCGCCAAGATGGCGGCCGCCCAGGTGAACATGGACCTCGCGCCGGTCGTCGACGTCGACGGCAGGAACGTGGCCCCCAGCAAGACCAACCCGGACGGATGGCGGTCCTTCAGCGGCAGCACCTCCGTGGTCTCCAAGGACGGCGTCGCGTACATGAACGGCCTGCGCGCCGGAAACGTGATACCCGTCGTCAAGCACTTCCCGGGCCTCGGCGGCTCCACCTACAACTCCGACTTCGGCCCCGCCCGCACCCTGCCCTGGTCCACCCTCCAGAAGGTGGGCCTCCCGCCGTTCACCGCGGCCATCAAGGCCGGCGCCCCGGCCATCATGGTCTCCAACAACGTCGTGCCGGGCCTGGGCACCAATCCGGCGAGCCTGTCACCCACCGTCATCAGCACCGAGCTGCGCGGCAAGCTGGGCTTCAAGGGGCTGGTGGTCACCGACTCGCTCAGCGCGAAGGCGATCTCCGCCGCCGGCTTCAGCGTCTCCTCCGCCGCCGTCCAGGCCCTGCGCTCCGGCGCCGACATGGTCCTGTTCGACCTGGGCGGCAACGTCGGCTCCCAGACGTCCGCGATCGCCTCGGCGATCACCAGCGCGGTGTCCAACGGGCACCTCTCTCGCAGCCGCCTCATCGACGCGGCGGGGCACGTCCTGGCCGTCCGGCACGTGAATCTCTGCGCCTGAGCAGCCCCTGGTCCTGGTCAGTACCAGCTTCTGGGCAGCCCCGTTCCCGGGCAGTCTCTGCTCCTGGGAGGTCAGTGCCCCTGGGAGGTCTCTGCTCGGGAGCGGTTGGGGCCGTACGGGGTCTTCAGCCGTGGTCCGAGGCCGCGTCAGGGCCGTAGAGCGCGGCGATGTCCTTGGAGGTCGCCCACCGGCTGTAGGTGGGCGACTGGGGCCAGCCCTCGGGCGAGTCCTGCCATTCCTCCTGCCGCCCGTACGGCAGGAGGTCGATCAGCGCGAAGGTGTGGCTGAGCTGTTCGGTGCCCCGGCCGTCGGTGTGCCAGGTGCGGTACACGGTGTCGCCGTCACGCAGGAACACGTTCACCGCGAATCCTCCGCCGGGCGGCGCGCCGACGTCGGCGCCGAACGGGCTGTTGGCACTCGAGTACCAGGTCATCCGGTTGCCGACCCGCCGCTTGTAGGCGAGCGCCTCTTCGATCGGGCCCTGGGTGATGACGACGAACCGCGCGTCGTAGCTCTCCAGGAACTCCAGCCGGGTGTACTGCGCGGTGAACCCCGTGCAGCCCGGGCACTGCCATTCCTGGCCGGCGAACCACATGTGGTGGTAGGTGATCAACTGCCTCCTGCCCTCGAAGACGTCCACCAGCCGAACGGGGCCGTCCTCGCCCTCGAGGGTGTAGTCGGGCATCTCGACCATCGGCAGGCGGCGACGCTCCGCGGCGATGGCGTCGAGCTCCCGCGTCGCGGCCTTCTCCCGGGCGCGCAGCGCCGCGAGCCGGCGCTCCCAGGTTGCGGTGTCGACGACGGGCGGTAGTGCGTGGGTGGTCATGGTCCCCTCACAGAACTCGTGCGCGGTCCCTCACGGAACTCGTGCGCGGCTTTCCCTTGTGCACAGGCAGACCCCACCGGGCCCCGGAACTCATCGGCCGCGGCGGGCCCGTCTTCCGCGCGGCGTGACGCGGCGTCCTCCGTGGCGGGCGGGCGGCTCCTGCGGCCTGCGGCCGGCCCGCGGCGTGGACATGCTGGGGGCGCGTGGCCGGTGTACGTTCGCAGTACGGCGTACCGCGTGGACTCCGCTCGACACCGCGGCCCACGGACGGACCGGCCGCCCACACGCGCCCGGGGAGTGCCCATGTCCCAGCAAACGAACATCGCCGCGCAGACCGCCTTCGCGGAGGCCGTCGTCACCGGCAACCTCGACACCCTCGACGAGATCGTCGCGCCCGACTCCGTCGACCATGATCCGGCCCCGGGACAGGGGCCGGGGCCCGAAGGCTACAAGGCCATGTTCGGCGAGCTGCGAACCGCCTTTCCCGACCTGCAGGTCGAGGTGGAGCATCTGATGGCCACCGACGACGAACTGGCCTTCGCCTACACCATCACCGGGACGCACCGAGGCCCCCTGCTGGGCCGGCCGGCGACCGGCAAGAAAGTGAAGTACCGCGGCATGCAGATCAGCCGCTTCGACGGCGACGGCAAGCTCGTCGAACGCTGGGGCAGCAGCGACGAACTCGGCATGCTGCGTCAGCTGGGCCTCGCCGAGACGTGAGGCCACGGCCGCTCCCGCGGAGGCCGGCCCGTGGCCGGGCGCACCCTGGCAGCGGACCGGCCCCTCGCGGACCGGCGCCCGCCGCACCGGCCGGACGGCACTGAGGTGCCGCGCCGGCTCTTCATGCTGCTCACTTCCCACGATGGTTGCTTGAGGCAGCCATAATCCGTCACCGCAGCCAGGCAAGCCCCCCGCGGCCCGCACCGAAACCCCCTCCTCAACTGTCACAGGCATGCCATACGCTGCCTCCAGCAGCCGCGCCCCGCGCGTCACCGCAGTCCAGCGGTTCACGTCCGGGTGCTGCGCGGCGCACTCATCTACCCGGTCGCGCACCGGGTTTCCTTGTGGGGGTAACAGCACTGTGCGTATGCGCAGCATCTCGACCGCGACGGCTCTCGCGGTCCTCTTCGGCTCGGCGGCGCTGAGCCTCGGTGCGGTCGGCACCGCCTCTGCCGCTCCGGCCGCCCATGTCACCTCGCCCGGCGGCCTCGCGGTGGACGGCGCCGTGAACCGGGTGTTCCTCGGCGACAGCACCAACGGCACCGTCACGGCCACCGACTACTCCGGTAGCGTCCTCGGTTCGGTCGCCGGCGTCACCGGCGTCACCGACCTCGCGGTCTCGGACGACGGGTCGACCGTGTACGCGTCTCCCGCGCCTCGACCTCGCTGAGCCTGAACAACAACGGCAAGGTGTACGCCTACGGCGCCGACGTGAAGTTCACGGCGCACCTCGGTACGACGTACACGAACCGCACGGTCGAGATCTGGGCCAACCCCTACGGCGGCGACAGGCCCGACAAGCTGATCAGGACGGGGAAGGTCGACTCGCACGGCAACATCTCGGCGACGGTCGACATGACCCGTGACACCGACGTCACCGCGGTCTTCAAGGGCGACGCCCGCTACAAGCCCAAGACGGTCAAGTCCACGGGCTACGCCCACGTGAAGAACTCCACCGTGGTGTCCAAGAACTACAAGACGGCCAAGATCGGCTCGACGACGTACTACTGGTTCCACAAGAAGACCTCGCCGCTGGTCACCACGACCATGTCGTACTACCCGGGCCGCAAGGAGCGCATCGACCTGCAGGTCTACTACAACGGCAAGTGGTACACCGCCGAGGGCAGCCCGCAGTACTTCAAGCTCGCCTCGAACGGCACGTGCGCCGTGAGCCTGGGCGCCCCCGGCACGTCCGGTATCAAGGCGCGCGTTCGCTCGTCGTACATCAACAACTCCTCGGGCGACAACGTCAACACGACGACGTACGGCTCCTGGAAGTACCTGTACTTCACCAGCTGACCTCACCTCCGGCGAAGGCCACCGCCCGGGTCGTCCCGACCTGGCGGTGGCCGCTCGTCGTCGGCGTCCACGGTCACGAGGGTTGATTTCCCCAGGGTGGGCCATTGCCCCGGGACTGCCCCGGGACTGCCCGGGGACGCACGCGGGCCCGAAGCAATGCTGCATGAGGGCCGGAAGGGGGAGAGAGTGAACTCTTGGGGTGCTCGGGCAGCGTCGTTCGCGGCGCCACGCCTGTTCCTCCGGCTGCTGATTCCCCTGGTGGCTTTTTACGAGACGTCCATGCGTCTGCAGACGGAGTCGCGCGGGCCGAGTCACGTCGTTCTGGGTAGCTGGACCACCGTTCGGCTCACGGCTGTTGACGTTGCGGTCGCTCTGGTGGGCCACACGCTCTGGAGTTGATGGAGGTCTCGCCGTATGCGTTCCGCCGGGGCGGGCGTCGGCCGGTGAGGTGTCTCCGGGTGGCCACTGACCGAGTGGCGACGTAACCGCCGCAAGCGGCTGTTCGTCCACGTCGCCACGCAGTTGGACACGCGGGGCACTGGGCTCAGGCCGTCGCCGGACGAGCTCCGTGGTGCTCCCCCTTCGGTTCCGGGTCGCTGTGGGCTGCCGTCTGCTGGAAGGCCTTGGCCAGGACGGTCAGGTCGATGCCCTCCAGATGGTCGAGGAAGTGCCGGCGAACGCTCGCGAGGTTGGTCGGCCAGGCCTGTTCCACGCGGGCGAAACCCGTCTCGGTGAGGACGGCGTACGTGACCCTCGCGTCCTCCTCGCCCCTCACGCGCCGGAGCAGGCCCTGGCCTTCCAGATGGGCGGCGAGCCGGGACATCCCGCTCAGCGACAGCTCACAGGCGGACGCCAGGGCGCTCATGCGCAACCGCCTGTCCGGGGCCTCGGACAGATGCATCAGCGCGGTGTAGTCGATCAGCTGCATGTGCTGTTCTCGCCGCATGTCCTGGTCGATGGCGCGCGGCAGGGCATACATGACCCGGGCCAGGGCGCGGACGACCGCCTCTTCGTCGGCGGTCAGGGGCGTCGGCCGTTCGTCTGTGGAGTCACTCACGCTCCCATATTACTTCCTTGACGAAGGAAGTATCTCGGAGGATGGTTGCTTGACGTAGCAAGTAAAGGGCCCTCGCCCCGCACAGCGGGCCCGGCCCTGCGCTCCACCGCGACCAAGAGAGTCAAGAACCATGCTCGATGGCTTCAGCCCGATCGTCCTGGGAAGCGCGAAGCTCGCCAACCGCTTCGCCCTCGCCCCGATGACCCGCAACCGTGTGGCGACCGACGGCACCGCGACCCCGCAGGTGGCCGAGTACTACCGGCAGCGGGCATCCGCCGGCCTGATCGTGACCGAGGCGATCTACCCCAGCCGGCAGGCGCAGTCGTTTCTCGGCACTCCCCTGTTGACCGATGACGAGCAGGCGGCGTCCTGGCGGCAGGTCACGGACGCGGTCCACGACGCCGGCGCGGTCATCTACGCCCAGCTGATGCACGGTGGCCGTGTCTTCAGCCCGGACAACGACCTCACCCCGGTCGCGCCCTCCGCGGTGCGCACTCCGGAACAGATCTTCACCCCGAGCGGCATGCGGGACATGCCGGTGCCCCGTGCCATGACCGAGGAGGACATCCGGGCCACCATCGACGACTTCGTCCGCGCCGCCCGCCTGGCCGTCGACGCCGGCTTCGACGGGGTCGAACTGCACGGCGCCAACGGCTTCCTCATCCAGCAGTTCTTCTGCGCGAAGGCCAACCTGCGCACCGACCGCTGGGGCGGGTCGATCGAGAACAGGATCCGTTTCGCCGTGGAGGTCGTCGCGGCGGTCGCCGAAGCGATCGGTCCGGAGCGTACGGCGCTGCGCATCTCGCCCGCCTCACCGATCATGGGCATCGAAGAGGTCGACACCGAAGCGCTGTACCGGGCGCTCTTCTCGGCGCTCGCGCCTCTTGGCCTGGCCTTTGTCGACCTGCGGGAGTGGCCCGGCCGACGGCGTCTGACCCAGGAGCTGCGCGCCCTGTGGCCCGGCAAGCTCGTGCTCAATCCGCACGCCCAGGAGACGTCGCGGCCGCCGCACGTGGAAGCACGCGAGGCCCTGGACTCCGGCCTTGCCGACGTCGTTGCGTTCGCCGAGGCCTTCCTGGCCAACCCCGACCTGCCGCGCCGCATCGCGCAGGCAGGGCCGTACAACGAGCCCGACCCGGCCACCTTCTACGGCGGCACCACGGGCTACACCGACTACCCGTTCCTGGGGGACTGACGTCCCCCTGAGCGGTGACCGTCCGCTCACCGGCGCCCCACCGCGCCCCATGTCCGGACGACCCGGGGGCCGACCGACAACACCTGAGAAGAAGAAAGTGGCAGAACCATGCGAGGACTGAAGGACAAGGTTGCCATCGTCGCGGGAGCGGCCGTGGGAAACATCGGCGGAGCCACCGCGATCCGGCTCGCGGAAGAGGGCATGAAGGTCGTGGCCGCCGATCTCAACGAATCCAGCGCCCAGGCCGTCGCCGACACGATCACCGCTGCCGGCGGCACCGCTGTGGCACGAGGGTTCGACATCACCGACGAACTGTCGTACAAGGACCTGATCACGTTCACGGTGGAGCGTTTCGGCGGTCTGCACGGTCTGTACAACGTGGCCGCCGATCTCTCCGCGGGGACCCTCGGCCGGGACGTCGACGTCACCTCCGTTCCGCTGGACGTCTGGCAGCACACGATCGACGTGACCCTGACCGGTTACATGTACGGCATCCGGCACGCGCTGCCGATCATGATGGAGCAGGGCACCGGTTCGATCGTCAACACCCAGTCCAGCGCGGTGTGGATGGGCGAGAACGTACGCGTCGCCTACCAGGCCGCCAAGAGCGGGCTGGTGGGGCTCACCCGGCACACCGCGACGGTCGGAGGCAAGCACGGCGTCCGAGCCAACCTGGTCTCGCCCGGCGTGATCCTCACCGGGGCCGCTCTCGCGTCGACCGACGAGAAGTTCCGGGAGGAGATCCTCACGACCGTACGGTCGCCGCGACTGGGCGTGCCCGAGGACCTCGCCGGAACCGTGGCCTTCCTGTTCTCCGACGACGGCGCCTACATCAACGGCCAGTCGTTCCTCGTCGACGGCGGGGCCAACTTCACCTGATCCCGGCCACGGCCGGAGCGCCTTCACCGCGAGGGGGCGTTCCGGCCCGCACCCTTCACCCGCAGAGACGACAAGGAGCTCACGCATGAGCGAGGAACACCGGATACAGCAGGTGCTGGCGCGCTACGCCCGAGCGGTCAACCGCCGCGACGGCGCCACGCTGGCCCTGCTGTTCGATGCCGACGGCACGGTCGACATCGCCTGGAACAACTCCGGCACGCCGGAGGCGTTCCTCACCCTCACAGGCCGTCAGGAAATCGCCGACGCCGTGACCAACAAGGCGTTCCCGCCAGGGGCGCGGGGCCGGGCCCTCATCCACGGGCACATCGTGGACATCGACGGGGAGCGGGCGACGGTGGAGGCGCTCTTCGAGGAGTTCGTGGTCCTGCCGGGCGACGCGTCGGCGGCCCCACGCACGACGATCGAGGAGAGCGGCGAGTACCGCTCGACACTCCACCACACCGCAGGACAGTGGAAACTCGTTCACCATCAGGTCGTCCTGGACACCAATCCACTCCGCGACCAGGCCGGTTAGCCGGCATTCCGCCACCGAAGAAGGCACCACCAAAGCCACGGCCCGT
This sequence comes from Streptomyces sp. AF1A, assembly GCF_047340315.1. NCBI lineage: Bacteria > Bacillati > Actinomycetota > Actinomycetes > Kitasatosporales > Streptomycetaceae > Streptomyces > Streptomyces sp. AF1A. Next base: position 79,134 of record NZ_JBLEBI010000009.1, on the reverse strand, counting down.
GCGCGGCGAGCCGTGGCCCGGTGTCCCGGCCCGAGGACGCGCCGCCGGCCGAGCCGACACCTCGCGGCTCCCGGTGGGCAAGGGACGCAGGCGGCGCGATCGAGCCAGGCGGGATACCCCAGTACACCGGCGACTTCGACGCGTTGACCAAAGCGGTCACCGCACTGCGCAAACACGCGGTCGGCATCCGTAGCGCCGGCCAGGACGTCCATTCGCGCTTCCAGGCGACGGCCGCGTTCTACAAGGCGCCGGAGGCGGACCAACTCTTCTCCTCCACCCAGCCGGTGATGGACACGGCGGACGAGTTCGCCGGCCACATCGAGTCCCTCGCCGACGCCCTGGACACCTTCGTCGCCGAAGCGAAGCCGTACGCGGAGCGCCTGAAGCATCTGAAGGAGAGGGCGATCGCCTTCGTCGACAGCGTCGAGGGCGACGACGACTGGACCAAGGACCAGCCCAAGGTCGAGGAGCACAAGGCCCTCATGGACGGCGTGGCGGAGGCCGTCGCGGGCTTCAAGAAGGCGGAGCATGACGCGGCGGTCAAGATTGGTGCCATCAGCCCGGCGCTGTGCCGCCCCGTCGGCGACGAGGGCGGTACGTACGGCATCAGCGTCGACCAACTCGAGTCCATGCCGGACCTGCCGTGGGGCGCTCCCGAGGGCCGCACCTACGACCGCTGGAGCATGGACTGGTGGGGCCATGGCATCAAGAGCTGGGCGTGGGACGGCTTCGTCAAGGACGGCCTCTGGGGCGGCTTCCTCGGCCTGGGCACCCTTGAGGACAACCTCCTGGGCATCAACGGCTCCGACGCACAGCACCAGACCTGGGACGGCCTCAAACACACTGTTGTCGGTGCCTACGCCTACGGCATGGACCTGGTCGGCGAGGACGACCACCTCTCGGACTGGCAGCGCGACAGGGTCCTGCTCGACTTCTGGGACTACTACCTCCTGGTGCACCCCGAAGATGTCGTGTCCTACTGGAACGAGTACGTGAAGGAGCACGGGCGGAACCCGCTCGCCGGGCTTCGGGACATCACGGTGTGATCAGCAGGAGCGTTCGCTCCGGATCGTCGCGTCCGCCGAGAACGGAAAGCAACACATGCCCCAGGACGTCATCGCCCTCACCCCGCAGATGCCGGACATCAAGACGCTACTGGCCGCACTGCACGCCGGCGGCCCGGACCTGCGCGTGAACCGGGCAGCTGGGGGATCCGTGGCCCAGTTGTGCACGGACGACGGAAAGCTCCTGGTCTCCGTGGAGGCCCCCCGCTACCTGCAAGTGCCGGGCGAGACGGAGCGGCTGCTGGGACTCGGCATCCAGGCAGAGGGACCGGTGTGGTGGACCGAGGTACGGGCGTCCACCGCCATCGCAGAGGCCAGGCTGCTCGCCGGCTCGGTCGCGGGACGCCTGACAACGCTGCTCGGCGACACCACATGGCCGCCGGAAGCCCACACCGACGTCGTGACCGTCCCGGCCACGGGCGAGGTGACGGTCCCGCCCGCTGACGTGGACGTACTGACCGATGCGGATGTGCTGACCGACAAGAGCGTCGTCGTCATCTACGACCGCCCCGTCGTTGCCGCCGCAACATGGCTGACGGAAGCGGTGCGAACCGTGGCGCAGGACCGACGTCAGCTGTATCTCGTCACGTCCTCCAAGACCCGGCTGAGCCTGCCCACCCGCACCGTGCTGGAGCGCATGCCCGCACGCTGGGTCGTACGCCACCCCGAGAACGGCTACTACGACGGCCTCTCCGGAGCCGTACTGCACTGGCGCGACGGACGTTTCACCCCGGCTCCCGACAAGGGCCCGCAGATCGCGGACGCCTTCCAACCCCCGCCCGGCAAGGGCGGCGAACGGCAGCTGCTGCTGTCCATCCGCACCATTCACCCCGCCCAGGAGCACCTGATACTCGGCGGCGCTCTGGAGGACGCCTGGCAGACCCTCACCGGATCGCCGCCGGCCGGATGGGCCACCGCCGAACCCGTCAACGTCCCTTGGTCGCCAAGGCAACTGACCGACCTTGCCCGCAGCCGCGCCCGCCAGGCCCAGCCCGCCTGGGCTGTCGCCGTAGGCACTGCCGACCGCCCTGCGATCGCCACCTCACGCATCGCTCACACGCAAGAGGGCGTAGAGGAGCACATCACCCTGGCTCTCGGCTACGCCGCCGACGAGAAACCACCGATCGAGCGGCTGCCCCGGCTCGCCGAGTCCCTCGCGGCCAGGCACAACCTCGCCACCATGATCAGCGAACTGCGCGCGGCACGCGCGGACCTGACCACTCCGGCCCACTACGAACCGCCGCCGATCCCGCTCTCTCTCACCCTCGGCCCGGACGCCGTGGCCGACCTCGGCATCAGCCATGCCCGCAACGCCCTGCCGGACCGCGCCCCGACCCAACTCGGCCCCGCCGCTCGCCCCGCCCTGCACTACCCACTCGGCGACGGCACCGACCCTGCCGCCTGACAACGCCTGCGGCACATCAACGAACACCTGAAACGTGGAAGCGGGGCAGCTACCCGACCGTCCTGACAGTCGCCGCGCGTCGGCCCTGGCAGCGGCCCCCGCAAGGTCTGAGACGGACGATTTTTCGCAGTGCTTGGTGGGGGCGGACCAGAGTTGGGCGTGAGAAGTCATTCTACATCGGTGCGGTCGGCACCTGGGTGCGGGTCAGGCCCCTGACCTGGTACTACGGCGTCGGGGTGGCGGGATGTGAACGGGGCTCAGAGTGGCTTGACCGATGCCGACGGCGACCCGTGATCGACCTGATAGGGATGAGGCCGGGGCTGGCTGGTCGCCGAGTTTCGGCGTTGGTCGACAACGTTCGCGCCTATTGGTGGCAGGCATCTGCGCGGCCTTGGCAAACCGCCAATCCAGTGACGGTGTACATAGCTGAAGTTCAGCTCAGAAATGACATCATCTGCTTGATGTGCGCATGACTGATCTGTAGCGTCCTGGTTGCCGCCAGTGACCAAGGCGGATACCTGAATGGGGGAACACATGGGCTTCGGCATGCGTCGAACCGCCCTCGCGTCCGGCACCGCGCTCCTGCTCTGCCTGGGAACCGTGGGCACCGCCATCGCGGACGAGGAGCTGCCCTCGCCTGCGGCAGGCGGCCTGGAGCAGGCCGTGACCACGGATGATGTTGCCGTGCAGGACGGGGACGACATTAACGACCGTCCTGGCTGGGAGGACGGCGAGGCCACCGGTGTCGTGAACCCTCACGACTGCGACGGCCCGCAGACCTGGATCGAGATCACGTCAAAGAAGAACTATCACGTACCGGCGTGGTGGAACGGCACGAAGTACAAGGATGGCCCTGGCGGCACCATGATGGTGAGTGTCACGAAGGGCGGCACGGTCTCCATGGAGATCTCAGTCGGTGCGGAAGCCGAGGCCGGCGTGGTACTTGCCAAGGCCAAGTCGAGCATCAACGTCAAGGTGGCGGGAAGCGTCACGATAACGACCGGGCACAACTACACCCACAACATTGCGACGCATAAGTACGGACACTTGCAGTATGGTTCGTGGGGCTACAAGATCTCGTGGAAGAAGTGGCGGCGCAGGGGCGACGGGTGCGGAAGCCCGACCCTCGTCAAGAGCGGCACGGCTACTCTGCCGACGAGTGAGACGGGCTGGAAGTATTGGGAGACCTCCTCATGAGGCCGGCATCCAAGTGGCTCCTTGGCACCGCACTGGTTCTCGTGCTCAGCCTGGCGGCGTGTACCTCTGATAAGGACCCTGCGCCGGATCGCTCCGCGGCACCGTCTCATCAGTCCAGCGCGGGACCGTCAGTGGAGAAGAAGCTCACCGAACAGGCGCAGTCATCTCTCGATTCCGTCACCAAGCAGGATGAGTCGATGGTTGAGTCGGGAATGGAGCGAGTATCCGACGGGATTCACACGCAGCCCGATCTCTCAGCTGGACACACCTACATGCTGACAGTGGTCTGCGCCGGTATGGGCACAGCGGAGATCACTTTCACGCCTCGAAAGACCGCGGCGAGGAAGACCGTTTCGTGCGACCGATCGGTCGTGTTTGAACGCTTCACGGCTGGCAAGCAAGTACGTATCGATGCGCAAGGCAAGCCTGAGGCGAGCGGGATGATGGCCTGGCGGCTGAACTCCGTATGACGCACCGTCCCGGGGCTCGGACTCTTACAAGACGACGAGCCCCTCTCGCGTCCTTGATGGCAACCATCGCGGCTGACTTTGAGATAGGCCACAGGGGCGTTTCGTACTGCTCCGGCCGGCTGCTGATGAGCAACTGCCGCAAGTCGTTGTGATGCGAGCCGCTGAGGTTCAGCGCCTCGGTGATGCGTCGAAACGTTGTGGGCGTGACTCCGCGGCTTCGGGCTTGGCTCTCGAACTGTTCGAGCTGGGTCCATGGCGGCCGGGTCCAGCTTGGCCGGCTGCTGCTCCTTGAGCCACAGAGCCTTGTTGCGCTCGTAGTCGATCTCTGAGTAGCCGCAGATCTCGCGGCTGTAGGCCTCGACCTGTCTCAGGACGGAGTCTGATCTTGTCTTCACCACCCGCTACGGCACCCCGGTGGAGCCCCGGAACTTCACCCGTGAGTTCAACCGGCGGTGCGAGCGTGCCAAGGTGCGGCAGATCCGTGTGCATGACACCCGGCACACCTGTGCCTCGTTGCTGGCGGCCCTCGACGTCCACCCCCGGATCGCCATGCAGATCCTTCGCCACTCCGAGATCGCGGTGACGATGGAGGCCTACGCCCACGTGCCCTCCTCGGAGACCCGGCGGGCGCTCCGGAAGCTGGGGAAGGCCCTGGGCGGCAGCAAGCAGAAGGACGCCAAGAAGAGGGGGCGGCGCCAGCAGGAAGACCCGTCGGACATGGACGGTCGGCAAGATTCATAGCGGTTGCTGTGCTCTGCTGCTGTACATGCGTCAGAGGCCCATTCACGATCACGTGAACGGGCCTCTGACCAGCGTCGGGGTGGTGGGATTTGAACCCACGACCTCTTCGTCCCGAATGAGGTTCGGGCGTGCTCGGCACCGGCTTGTTTGCTGTTTTGCCTGGTCAGGGCGTTGGGGTGCGGTGGTGTCGGGTGGTGTCGAAGGGGCTCGGGGAGCGGGTTGGCTCCCAGATGGCTCCCAGCGGGAATGATCTCAGGGCGTGTCCTCGAGCTTGCGCATCAGCTCGGTGACGAGCGCGCGATCGCGTGCTTCATCGGAACGCCCGGCCGGTTCCCGCTGGGCCTGATACTGCCGGAGCCTCTCGTTTTGCTCGGCATCCCGGGCTGTTCTCACACGCTCGGCACGGTCCTGTACGACGGCGAACTCCTCCGGCAGCTCATCCTCGGCTTCCTGCTCCCAGAGGAAGTCCAGCAGTTCTGTCATCAGTTCCAGGTTCGCGGCATGCGGTTCCTGCTCCGGCTCGGCGGCCAATCGGCGCAGCTCCTGCAAGGCGCACCGCACGAGGACTGGGGTCACCGGCTCACGGTCCGACGCCGACGGTATCGACTGCAGCTGGTCGTACAGAGTGCTGGACCGGTACCAGTCGCCGACTTCGGCGCTCTCCAGCAGTTCGGCTTGGATCCGGTCGGTCAGTTCTTCGACGAACCGCTCCGCATGTTCCTGCGGCACCAGCGGGCTTGCACTCAGCGAGTTGGCCAGGCTCACCAAGTGTGAGATGGGCGAAAAGTGCGTAAATGAGGGGAGCGTTTTCTTGGTCACGTACGCGGCCAGTGACGCCGAGTCCAGCAACTCGGCTGCCCCTAGGGCCCACTCCAGATGGGTTGACAGGCTCTCGTCCTCATCGAACAGCTCCATCTCCAGGTCGTCTTCCATCTGATGGGCGGCAGCGGTCACGGCCAGCTCGTGCTCCCTGAGTCTGGCCAGTATCCCTGCGCCGTCGGCCATGCGCGCCGCCGCGACCAGTCGGCGCAACTGTTCTCCCTGGACGGTGGCCCTGATCAGCTCCAGGAAATGGGCTCGGCCGGCGTTGAGGTGAAAGCGAAGGTAGTCCTCGATCGATGGGTTGTGGAACGCGACCCGTCCCTGTTCGATAGTGATCATCGTGCCGTCCAGCAGTTGCAGTGCCCTGCGGAACGTCCGGCCGTCCGCCGCTTGGTCCATCTCCTCGCGGTACCAGTGCCAGGACTCCTCAAGGTCCTCCAACGGTGCGGACCTGAAGGTGAACAGCACCTCCAGCATGTGCACGGCCGCGTCCGACAGCTCGTTCTCCACGATGCGCTCCCAGACGCGGCCCGGATCGTCCAGGTTCTCCAGCATCGCTGCGCCGACGTCCTGACCCCGGCGCGCGGACAACCGGAGGGTCTCCTCGACCAGACGCGGATTGAAGTTCCTGTGCTGGACCACCGGACGCCAGACCACCGGATCGGCGAACCGGCGCTTGTCATTCAGCGGCAGAGAAGAGTGGTGGACGTGGTTATAGAGGATCTGGCCCCGTACCTGTAGATCCAGGTCGGTCAGCCGGATCACAGTGACCGCGTCCGACACGTCCGGCTCCGCCAGCCGGTCGTGCCGAAGACGGGCGTGCTCCAGCAGGTAGTCGCGGGTCGTCATCACCAGCGCCTTGCCGGGCCTCTCCTGGATCTCCCGGATCACTGACAGCAGGCGATTGTCCTCGTTCTTGTTCAACGGCGTATCAAGGGTCGTACTTCCCAGGAAGTCGTCGTACAGGAACACTTGCCGCGTGTCGTCGCGCCAAAGGGTCCCGATCTCGTCGACGTCCTGGGAGATCTCGTGGACCTCGTAGCTGTTGCCCATCAGCCAGGCCGCGAGCATCAGCGCCACTGTCGTCTTGCCCACCCCGGGGATGCCAGCGATGACACAGACCTGCTGGCTGTCCAGAAGCTGCTTGGCGCGCTCGAAGCCCTCGTGCGGGACGAAGGTGTCGGCGATGCCCGGTAGCCGCTTCTGAAGCCACGACGAGCGCAGGTACCGGTCCTGGTTCAGCACGGTCTGAAGGACGGAGGTGCTGCTAAGCCAGAGCCGGAAGTGCCGACGGACCAGGTCCGGACGGCGCAGGAGCTCGGCGACGATCTCATCCACGCCGTACAGGTCGCCGGTGTCGCGCACGTACGGGGCGAAGGCATCGCAGAGCTCTTCTTTGCCGTCGACGGTCAGACCGACCGTCGTGGCGACGATGTAACGGTCGGGTGCCAGCGCGCGGACCTTGGGCAGTTCATCCTTGATCAGGCGCCTGATCAGCGTCGCCTGGGTCGCGCGCGGCCAGTGCTTGCACTGCACAACGGTCGTCCCCGAGGGGCCGGTGTGCCGCAGGTCGATGCCTCGGTCCCGGCCGCGAGGAAAGATCTCCAGGGGGATGCCGAGGACATCGCTGAACAGGTCACGGCAGACCACCTCGAAGTCATGGTCCGTCAACCGCCCCAACTCGAAAGAGTCCATGCCGTTGTCACCCCGTGAATGCCGCCACCGGCCGCCATTCTCCCTGCAGCGATCCGAGTGCTGGCCAGAGGGGCAGCTTTTCCTCCAGATCCACTCCGGGGCCATGTTCGAAGGAAGCGGTCAGCAGTCGAATGGGCCCCGGAGTGCTCTCAGCGGCAGGCGGGCTTCTCGAACGGCGGCGTCGCCCTCGAATCGGACGCCTTCGGCCACCAGGACATCCACGGGTATGTCCGTGCCTGTCGGATCGGTCCATCGGAAGCCGGCGCTGACGCCCGCGTAGCGGTGAGGACTCGCCAGGTGTTGGGGCACCGGCTGAAGGTGGCCAGGCGGGTGCCGACCGGAACGGCGTGGCTGCCCATAACGGTCGTCACGTCGCTGTGCGTCGTCCACCGTCCGATGGGAGGCACCCAGGAGGGTCTGGAGGCTCGTCCAGTCCTTGCGGGCGCCGCTGAGCTGCTTGGCCAGGTCCGGCGAGGTTCATCGATCTGAGCCGGCGGCGGCCCCTGCACTCCCTTCGTGCTCTTCATATTGGAAGTAGCAGCGAGATACAGTAATTTGACATTCCATTAGTAAGTCGCAGGTGGGGGAACCGCGGCTGGCCGAGGGGGAGGGACCAGGGCATGGCTTATCCACGTGCGGTGCGTTGGCTCCTGGCCAGTCTCGGCTGGGTTCCGGCGAGTCTTGAGGCTGACGCATAAGCATGCAGGCCCCAGGCACGTTTGAGCGTGGTCAGAGAGTAAGGGTCCAGGCCGCTGGCGTACCGGAGTTTGCCACGGTCAGGTTCGCCTTGCCCGGAGATCAACCGGGGTCATGGGACCTCATCCTGGTCGACGATGAAGACCGTCGTCACGAAGTGAATCTGGCAGCTGGAGACACGGAGACCGTGCGGCCTCTCGTCAGCGACGGGAAGGCTGACTCCGCACGTGTGCTGGCGGCCATGTGGACACAGTGGATGAACGCCGCGGCGACCAACGCCGAGTCCAGCGCGATGGCAGCCACGCCGCTGAAGCCGTACGCGCACCAGACGACGGCCGTCTACGGAGCGATGCTTCCCCAGCCCCTGCTGCGTTTCCTCCTGGCCGACGAGCCGGGTACCGGAAAAACGATCATGGCCGGTCTGTACCTGCGTGAGATGCAGAGGCTCGGCCTGATCAAGCGGGCGATCATCGTGTGCCCGGCGAACCTCGCCACGAAGTGGGTGGACGACTTCCAGCGGCTGCTGGGGGGCGGCCTGCGCCAGTTAACCTCAGCCACGGTGCGTGAGGACGCCCTGAACTCCAACGACCTGTGGGTGGTTTCGCTCGAGTTAGCAGCGGTGAATCCCGCGGTACAGGACGCCATCCGGCCGGACAAAGCTGGCTGGGATTTGGTCGTCTTCGACGAGGCGCACCGGCTGACTCCGACTGCCGCCGGATTCCACCAGGTCGGACGGCTGCTGGCCAAGAACACACCGCGGGCGTTGCTGATGACGGCAACGCCCCACCGAGGCAAGGAGTGGCTCTTCCGGCACCTGCTGCATCTGGTCGACCCGGAGATCTACCCGGATCCGGGCAGCGACCCTAACGTCGAGCTCAGTGCCCTGCGCCCTGGCCCCATCCACTTCTTGCGGCGGATGAAGGAGGACTTGGTCGACTACGACGGCACGACCCGGTTGTTCAAGGGCCGCACGGCGCACAACCACACGGTCCCGCTGTCGCAGACCGAGTACGGCTTCTACAAGGCCGCCCTGGAAATGGTCGACCGGTTCTTCCCTCCGGCGGCGCAGCCGCTTGCCCGCATGGTCTACGGCAAGCGAGCAGCCTCCAGCCTCTACGCTCTGGCCCAGACGCTGCGCCGGCGGCATGAGCACATGGGGGCGATGAGCGAGGCTGAGGCGGCGCTCATCGCCGACCGTGAGGACCACGGTGACGAGGCCGAGGTCGACGAGGCCAAGGTGATCCATGCGGTCTCGGCTTCTACGCGGGCGGAGCGAACTGCGATCAACAGCCTCGTGCAGCAGATCGAGGCAACGCTCAACGACTCCCGCTGGCAGCCGTCTAAGTGGAAGCGGCTCACCGACGACTGCCTGGCACCCCACGGGATTAGCCCCGGAAGCGGTGATCAGGCCGTGGTCTTCACCGAGTATGCCGACTCTGCCGAGTGGATCGCCCGGCAGCTCCAGGACCAGGGATACAGCGCCCAGCTCTACTCCGGCCGCCAGAGCAAGACCGAACGTGACGAGGCGCGCAAGGCATTCATGCGCGGCGAGTTCCAGATCATCGTCACCACCGATGCCGGCAACGAGGGCATCGACCTGCAGGCCGCGCACGTGCTCGTGAACTACGACATCCCGTGGTCCTTGGTCCGCCTCGAACAGCGGATGGGCCGCATCCACCGCGTGGGTCAGCAACGCGACGTCTACCTCTACAACCTGGTCGCCACTGACACCCGGGAAGGCGTGACCTTGCTGCGCCTCCTGGACAACTTCGTCACGGCCGCGAACGAACTGCGCGGCCAGATGTTCGATAGCCTGTCGGTGGTCGCCGAAATGACCGGCGTTGACTACGACAAGTGGCTGTCGGACCTCTACGGCAACGACGAGCTGAAGAAACAGCAGGCCATCGACGCAGTCCAGGCGGTCCAGGCTCAGGAACTCGTCCGGGCGGCCCGGAAGGTACGGGACAACGAGCGGCGCCTCGCCAGCCAGGTGGACGCGGTGGCTGCGCTGACGTTGCTCCAGCGTGACCTGTTCGCACGCATCAACCCTGCCATTGTTGAGGCATACCTCGACCGGCTCGCAGCGGCCGGTGTGCTGAAGTCCACGCCCACCGCGGCCGGGCCCGGGTTCCGGCGGCTCTCCCGGAGCGGCAAGGCAAGATTTCCGGCCACGTTGGGCGGACGGAACGAGGTTCACGTCGCCACCAGCGGGGACGTGGTGCGCGAAGCCTCGGAGAGCATCGATGTCGGCGACACCGTCACCCTCGGCCCCGGTGAGCCCGGCTTCAGCGACCTGATTGACATAGCCGAGCACACCCTGGCCGAGGACCTCTACCAGTCCGGCGCCGCGGCAGATCCCACCAGCCTCACCCCGTACGACCTGTACGCGTACGAGGCCACGATGACGGAGAGCAACGGCAAGCGCGCCAGCGTTTGGGCCACCTTGATCAAGGTTGACGACAGCGGCACCGCCCGCCCGGTGAGGTGGGAGTCCCTGGCCAACCTCGTGCCCACCGACCAGAACGGCAGCGCACCGCATCCGGCCCGGGAGGGACACGCGCTCACAGCTGCCCGCCGGGTGGCCGCCGCGACCGTCGCAGAGCACCGGAAGGTGCGCGCCGACTGGTTCGCTCAAGCCCGCCGTGACCTGACCAACCTGCCACTGAGCCTCACCGACCGCATCGATGATCGCGCTGCCCGGCTGGAGCTGAGGCACTGGCTTCAGGCCCAGACCGCTCAGCGCCTCGAAGAGCTCGAGCGGCTCGCAGACGTGCAGCTGACCGAACCGAAGCAGGTGGGTCGGATCCGGGTTCTGGCCACTGCCGACAGCAGCGTTCAGGCCGAGATCGACGCCGAACTGGTCTCCATGCGACGCGTGCAGCAACTCCTTGAGGATGACGGCTGGGCAGTGGCCGATGTCCATACCGAGGGCCGCGGTTACGACCTGGAGGCCCGCCGCCACAGCCAGGTTCGCCATGTCGAGGTCAAGGGCGTGCTCGGCAGCGCGGCGAGCGACGGCATCCGGATGACCGGCAACGAAGTTCTCATCGCTACCCAGCACCGCAAGGAGTACTGGCTGTACGTCATCGACCAGTGTGCCGACGGCAAGGGCCGATTCTTCGGTGCCTATCAGGACCCCGCCACCCTCTTCGCGAACGTCATGACCGGGAACGCGGTGTTCCGCGTCCCGGGCAGCAGTCTCAAGAACGCCCCCGGGAGCAACGCATGACCCGCATGATCGAACGCTGGTTCCCCTGTGCCGAGGTTTCGGTGAACAGTTCAGCGGGGTGGGGAAGCGGTGCGACCGAGATCGGGCTGTTTCCGTGGTTCGCAAAGCGTCCTGTCGCACAGGCCAAGGCAGCGGTGCTCTGCTCGCTGCTGCCCTGGCCAGAGGATCAGGCCGAGCAACAGCGTCTTCAAGAGTTGGTGCACACTGCCATGTCCGGGCGCTACGCCGCCTGGCAGGTACTTCACGACGAGATTCTCAAGGCGAACCCTGAGGGCGCATCGGTCCTGGACCCGTTCAGTGGGCGCGGGATGATCCCGCTTGAGGCGGGGCGGCTTGGGCTTGAAGCCCACGGTGTCGATTACAGCCCGGTCGCGGTGCTGGCCAGCTCACTTCTCACCGACTTCCCCTTCCGGGACTGGTCTCAGGAGCCGAGCCTGCCGTTCGCCGAGGAGAGCGACGCTCTCTACGACGACCGGCCGCGGCTGCTTGTTGACGTTCGCGCCACTCTCGATGAGGTGGGACGCCGGTGGACGGCAGCCATGGTGGACTACTACCCCGAGGTCAACGGCAAACGACCGTGGGGGTATCTGTGGGCCATCGCCATACCGTGCCAGGAGTGCGGCAACCGGTTCCCTCTGGTCGGCTCGTACGAGCTGCGACGGCCGAGTCAGAAACGTGGCCGCAAGGGCGCCCCGCCTGTCAATGATCCCGGCCAGTCGTTCTACATCGAAGCCGACCCGGCGGCTGGTACCTGCGCACCGGTGGTGCACGAGGGACCTCCAAGGCGTACCCCAACGCTGACACGCGCTCGTACGGCTGAGGGTCGGACGCTGCCGGGGAAGTCGGCGATCTGTCCGTTCTGCAGCCATGTACACCCACTCGATGTGCATCGCCGACTCACCGACGAGAGGCGTGCCACGGACATGCTCCTAGTGGTAGCCGACCACTCGGACGACTTCGGCAAGGAGTATCGGGAGCCCACCGAGGCGGAGCTCGAGGCTGTCGCCGCAACGCCGGCGGCACTACGTGAGCTGTCCGACCCGAGCCCCTTTCTGTGTGCCGTACCCGACGAACGGATCGCACCGGGCAACAACAACATCATCGGGCCGTCCATCTACGGGGCGCGCACCTACGGCGACTTCATGTGTGATCGGCAGACCCTGGCCTTCGTCATGCTCACCCAGACCATTGCTGAGGTGGCCGACGAACTCATGTACAAGGCGGGGGTGAGCGCTGACTACGCACGGGCGCTGAGCGGATACGCCGGGTCAGTCGTTGCGCGGAAGCTTCGACGCGCTACCCGCGGGTGCACGATCGACATCAGTCGCGCAGGGGTCCATGACATATATGCCAATCAAGGGTCAATTACCTTCTCTCAGGACTTCTTCGAAGTGGGAATCGGCACCGGGCCGGGCTCTTGGGCGTCTCTGTGCAAGAGCAGCATGTCGACGCTTTCGAATCTGATGGCTGACATCCAGGGGACGTCGGTCAGCGTGACTCGGGGGTCGGCTACCTCGATGAATCTACGGGACGCGTGCATCACTGCTGTGGTCACCGACCCGCCGTACGACGAGATGCTCGCGTACGCCGACTCCTCCGATCTGATCTACGCATGGCTGAAGCGAGCCCTGCACAACACTTGGCCCGAACTCGTCATCACTTCCGACGACCACGGCTGCCAGGAGAAGTCGGAAGAGATCATCGTCAAGCGGGTCCGGGGGGAGGCACCCAACGAGCACCGAACTCGCGAGCATTACGACACGAAGATCGCCGAGGCATTCAGTGAGATGCGTCGCGTGGTCCGCGACGACGGACTGGTGACTATCGTCTTCGGCTCCGGAGACCCGGAGGTCTGGCAGCGCCTGCTCACGGCCATCGAGAAGGCTGGCCTGGTGATGACGGGCTCCTGGCCCGCGAACACCGAGGCGAGCAACCACCAGGGCAAGGCGAACATCGAGACCACCCTGACCATGTCGTGCCGCCCCATGGCGCCCGGACGATCCCCCGGGCGAAAGGGCGCGGTCGAGGCCGAGATCAAGGCCGAGATCAAGCGGCGTTACCCGGACTGGGAGCGGTGGGGCTTGGCGCCGGCGGACATGCTGATGGCCGCTGCCGGACCCGCCATGGAGGTCGTCGGCCGTTACAGCGAGATCCTCGACGCCAAGGGCGAACCCGTCGACATCTACACGTTTCTTCCGCTGGCGCGAGCTGCAGTCCAGGAGGCCATGGCCGTCGAGATCAACCACCAGCCGCTGGAGACCTTTGACGCTCGAACGCGGTTCGCGTTGTGGTGGATCACGCTCTACAACCGTCAGATCCGGGCGAAGTCCGAACTGCGCTGGCAGGCTCTGGCTTCCTCGCTCGACCTGGCGGCGATACGCGACCTGGTTCCTGATGCCGACAAGGGTGTGCGGTTCATCGCCTCCCGGGACTACAAGGGCAAGATCGACGGAGATTCGACCGTGATCGACATCGCCCTCGCGCTCGCAGCTGCCTCGGAGGAGGGCCTACAGGCCATGGGGCAGGTACTGGCGGCCGCAGAGCACGCGGCCGACGACACCTTCCTGTGGGCCGCCGTCCAGTTCCTCGCAGACCGGCTTCCCGACAACGACCCAGACTCCGTCCGCTTCACCCGCGTGTTGCGCAACCGGCCCGGCGTGGTCAGTGCCGCTGAGGCCGTTGCTGCGAGCGACTACGAAAAGGGCCAGCCCCAACTGACCGACGACGTCCAGTTGCGGCTCATGTGATGACGACCAACACCACCCTCACCCCCGTGATCCTCGTATCCACCAGCCCAGGAGAGCAGCCATGACGACCAGCGTGACGCCGTGGTGGAAGGCGCTCAAGCTCCGCCAAGAGATCCGCAGTGCCTCCGGGCAAATCGATGACGTACAGATGTCGCTGTTCCGGGCCGTTCACGCCACGGGAGCGGACCGGCCGCCCTATGCCGACGCCGACTACTACGGTGACATCACGCATCCGACCGAGCGACTCATCGACCTGCTCAGCGAAATTGCAGTCCGCATCGGTGGTGGCAACGACTACTTGAAAGCCCGAGCAGTCACTCGACTCGACCAGGGCATGGGCGGCGGTAAGTCGCACGCGTGCATCGGCGCCTACCATCTGGCCGCCAACCCAGGGGCGCTACTGCGAACCGAGCTCGGTCAGAAGGTGACCGAGCGCGCGAGGGCCAGGATCGGCCACCCCCTTACCGGCGACCTCGGACGTCCGCATGTCGTCGTGCTGCCCTGCGACAACATGACCCCGGGGGCTGGGGTACAGGAGCTCGACGGGCCTGCGGTCAACCTCTATGAGCGTTTCCTGTGGCGTCTGTTCTCCAAGGACTACACCCTCTTCGAGCGCTACCGCCGGTTCTGGAGCGACAAGCACAAGATCGCTGAGGCCATCAGCGCGGTAAACCGACCCGTTCTGATCATCATCGACGAGGTGCTCGACTACATCGGCAACGGGCTCGATGGCGCGAACCAGACCGACCTGGCAGCCCAGGACATGGCGTTCCTGCGGGCACTGCTCGATGCCGTCAACGATGTCCCCCACGTCTCGATGCTGGTCGTGATGATCGCCTCCGACATCGACAAGACTGCGCTCTCGTCCGCCGCTCAGGCCCGCCGCGACGACCTGAACAGTCAGCTCGACCGCAACGGCCTGCCGACCACCGTGACCGGCGTGGGTGACTTCGCCGACATCCTCCGCCGCCGGCTGTTCGACGCCGAACCCGCCGGTGAGGTGCTCGCCGCGACTGCCGCGCTCTACGAGGACGTGCTGACGGACAAGACCTGGAGCAAGCAGGTCTGGGACCCGATCGGAGCCGGGTGGCGCCGCAACTGGCCAACGCAGATGGCAGCTTGCTACCCGTTCCACCCCATGCTGATGAGCCTGGCGCAGGAAGAGTGGAGCAAGGTCGCCGGTTTCCAGCGAGTCCGGTCCACGATCCGCATCTTCGCCGCCACGGTCTATGCCCTGCAGCAGCGCGGCAAGGCAGGCGAGTGGGTGCCGGCACTCATAGGGCCCGGAGACCTGCCACTGTCGGACAGCACCGTCCGGGAGGCGCTCCTGGGCAGCGGCCTGGTGGAAGACGACCGCACCATCGCGAACTACCGGAGCCTGGCCGAGATCGAAGTCATCAACCACGACGGCTCGTCGGGCGCAGCGCGCCGCCAGGACCTTGAACGGCCATCCAGCACTTGGGGCCCGAACAATCCACGCGCGGCTGAACGTGCGGCCACATTTATCTTCCTGGCGAGTGTTGTCGGCACCCTGCGCCCGGGGCGGGGCCGCGGAGCCAGTGCTCCTGAGGTCAAGGCGGCCACCAGCGTGCCGGAGACCACGTACACCGTCACCGACGCCGACGGCGTCGTCGATGAGCTGGTCAACCCCAACCGAGGGATGAGCGCTCTCGACATCACTCCCGGCCAGGGCAACAACAAGCCGGCCCGTTACTTCCTCTCCACCCGGCTCACCCACCGCATGCTGGTCAAGAACATCCGGCGCACCATCACGGAAGCCGAGCGTGATCAGGTCATCGCCGCCATCTCGAAGCGAATGGCCAGCAACGGCCCCTTCCGCGAGGTGCAGTTCGTCTCGGCGGACCCGCAACGCAGTCCTGCCGACGTCCTTGCCACTGCAGGCTTGGACACCGCCTACACCACCCGGCTCATCGTGCTGGACCCCGCGCAGTACAGCCTGCGCAACGGCATGGAGAAGCCGACCCTTGAGGCTCTCACCGTCGCCATGGGGCTCGGGCAAGGTGCCCAGCAGCTCCCCGTCCAGTGGGCCAGCAGTGCGGTATACGCCGTCGTGAACACCCAGCAGCGAGCCCTGGCGCGCAACCTGGCGGTGGAGTATCTCGCGAGGCAGAAGGCTCTACAGGCTCCCGAGATTCAGAACGACGACGAGCTCAAGACCATCGGCGCCAAGGAGCTCGCCGAGGCCAAGACTCAGTTGGAGAGGGCACTCAAGCGGGCGTACCAGCATGTCGCCTACCTCGCCCAGCCCGATCCGGACGGGGAGCGGTACCTCGACCAGCTCACGTTCGACAAGGACAACATCACCGCCCTCGACGGCATGCTCGTCTGGAAGGGCCTCGCTGCTCGGGACAAGGTTTTCGACACTGGCCAGTTCAGCGCCAAGGCTCTCCTGCACAACCTTCGCGACCACGACTACGGCAAGACCCTCTCCGACATCCGAGCCGCCTTCTACAGCGCCCCACGATTGCCGCTGCTGTACGGCGGTGACCGCGACCTTCAGCAGGCGATCTACGATGCTGTCAGCCAGGGCCTGCTGAGCATCGTCGACGGAGCGGGCACCGAGGTGGAGGTCACAGCACCAGGGCAGGTCAACCTCGCGAGCACGGGCCTGCGCCTCGCCAAGCCACAACCCAAGACGTGCGCCGACTGCGACCAGCCGGTTCACGAAGGTCCATGCTTCGTGAGCGCCGACGACACCGTCGACAATGGCTCGCCGCGCAAGCCCGGCAGCTCAGGGGTCGACACACCAAGCGTGCCCCGGCAGCGGGAGACCGACAGGCCGAGTTCGGACCAAACCCCGAAAACGGAACAGGTTAGGGACCGGCAGGTCGCCTTCTCGTTCACCAAGAACCTCCTGGCCAACGCCGACAGCGCCGACGGCTTCGCCGCACTCTTCCGGGCGTTCTACATGGCCCTGGACGAACGGCAGATCAGCTATCTGCAGGGAACACTCCAGTTGGTGATACAGGCCGATGAGGCTGAACAAATCCAGCAGCGCCTAGAAGAACTCGGCATAAAGGGGACGTTCAAGGAGATCTGACGGGACAGCCCGCACGTCAGTGACGGCGTCTCGTCGGTTCCGGCCTCAGCATCAGCTCAGACTGCGCCTGATCAAGTGCGGAACCAGTCGGCTGTAGCCGCTATCCCTTCCCGCAGCGGTGTGGGTGTGATGGCCGGGAAGAGTGCTCGCAGGCGGGTGCCATCAGCCTGCGAGTGGGGGACGTCGCCGATGCGTTCGGACGTGTGTTCCCGGAGAGCGCGGACTCCGGTTGCGGCCTCGATCTCGGGGATCAGGTCCAGAAGGGACGTGCGTGTGCCGAAGGCAAGGTTTGTTGGCCAAGGGGCAACGACTCGCCGCAGGACGGCATCGCCGAGGACCTGACAGGCCGTGCCCACGTACGTGAAGTCGCGTGTCTGCGTGCCGTCACCGTGCACCGTCACGGGGCGTCCGTCGAGCATGGCGCTGATCCACTTCGGGATGACCGCGGCGTAGGGGTGGTCGGCGCGCTGGCCGGGTCCGTAGACGTTGAAGAAGCGGAAGGGCAATATCGGCAGGCCGAAGCTGTAGTGGTACGCGACCAGGTACGCCTCCGTGGCGAGTTTGGTGACCGCGTACGGGCTCATCGGGGCGGTGGTGAGGTCTTCGTGCTTTGGGAGGTGCGGGTTCGCGCCGTAGACAGAGGATGAGGAGGCAGCGATCACGTGCAGGTTGCCGGCT
Organism: Streptomyces sp. AF1A; assembly: GCF_047340315.1. Lineage (NCBI taxonomy): Bacteria > Bacillati > Actinomycetota > Actinomycetes > Kitasatosporales > Streptomycetaceae > Streptomyces > Streptomyces sp. AF1A. Next base: position 61,329 of record NZ_JBLEBI010000009.1, on the reverse strand, counting down.
CGGCGGGCTGCTTCGAGGACCTGGAGGGTTCCCGTTGCGTTGGCGTGGTGGCTGGCCATGGGGTCTTTCACGGAGCGTGGGACGGACGGCAGGGCGGCCAGATGGACTATGGCGTCAGCGCCGTGGAATGCCTGCTTCAAGAGGGCGGCGTCCTGGATGTCGCCCTCTAAGAAGTGGACATCGAGACCCGCGATGTTCTCCTTGCGGCCGGTGGAGAGGTTGTCGATCACCCTGATCTGGCTGATCTCGGGGCGATCCATCAAGGTCCGCGCCAGGTTGCTGCCGATGAATCCGGCGCCGCCGGTGATCACGATCTTCACGTGGCTTCCCTTCAGAGAGAGTCGACGTGGGCGCCGGCGAGTCGGCGGCGGCAGTCGAGGATGTACGGGCCGTGGGCGGTGATCAGGGGGTAGTCGAAGGCGTCGTGGTCGGCGAGCAGGACGACGGCGTCGGCTGCCGCGAGGCACTCGGGGGTCACTTCGACTCGCTGGAGGTTCTCCAGGTCGGCCGCGCGAGGGTGAGCGTCGTCGCTGACGTGAGGGTCGGCCGCCTGCACGTCGGCACCCTTGCCGATGAGCAGCTCGGCGATGCGTGCGGCCGGGGTCTCGCGGGCGTCGCCGGTGTTGGCCTTGTACGCGAGGCCGAGCAGCAGAATCCGGGAGCCGTTGAGGGACTTCCTGCGCTTGTTGAGGCCGTCGGCGAGGCGCCGGACCACATAGTCGGGCATGTGGTTGTTGACGTCGTTCGCCAGCTCGACGAAGCGGAAATTGCGGCCCAGGGTGCGCTGGACACGCCATGAAAGATAGGACGGATCTATGGGCAGGCAGTGGCCTCCGACGCCCGGTCCCGGGGTGAAGCGCATGAACCCGAAGGGCTTGGTGGAGGCCGCGTCGATCGCTGACCAGACGTCGATGTCCAGTTCGTGGGCGAAGATCGCCAGCTCGTTGGCGAGGGCGATGTTCACATGCCGGAAGGTGTTCTCCAGCAGCTTGGCCAGCTCGGCCTCCTTGCAGCTGGCGACCGGGACGACCGTCTCGACGAGGGACGCGTAGAAGTTGTGGACGGCTTCTTTGGAAGCAGGATCGATGCCGGAAATGACCTTGGGCGTGTTCTCCAGCTTCCATGTGGAGTTTCCCGGGTCTATGCGCTCGGGGCTGTAGCCGAGGTGGAAGTCCTGGCCAGCGGTCAGGGCGGAGGTGTGTTCGAGGAGTGGGCCGAAGATTTCCTCGGTTGTGCCGGGGTACGTGGTGGACTCCAGGACGACGGTCGCTCCGCGTGTGAGGCGGCGGCCGAGCATCCGCGCCGCGTCCTCGACGTGGGAGAGGTCAGGCGCCCCGTCTCGGAGGGGCGTGGGGACCGTGACGATCGCTACGTCGAAGTTCGCGCAGTCGGACGCGTCGATGGTTGGGCGATAGGCGCCGGCGGCGACGAGTGGGGCGAGACGCGAGTCCGGAATGTCCTCGATGTATGACTCTCCGCGCGTGAGCCGCTTGACGCGCTGGGCGTCCACGTCGAAGCCGACGACCTGGTGTCCGACCTCGGCGGCTCTGACGGCGAGCGGGAGTCCGACGTATCCCTGCCCGACTACAACGACGCGGAGCTGCTGGAACGCGCGCTTCTTGATCATGTTGTCCACCTCTTGGGATTTGGGCGGGGGCGTGGGCCGTTGCATGCGGATCGGCGACGCGGCGGGCGCTCTAAGATGGGAGGTGCCTCGGCCGTACGAGACTTGCTTGGCCGCCTGTCTCGGACGGCCGAGCGCCTTTTCGGCCCCGCATGGGCAGGCCGCAAAACCCGCAGGAAGGGCAAACCGCTGGTTCGATACGATGGCGGTGGCCTGCAGACCTGTACCGTCACAGTGCGTGATATCAAGACGCGAGCTCAGTGATCGCAACGGCTGCAGCTTCCCGACCTGGGCCCGCCGCGGCACCGCCGCCGGCGCCGTACGTACGAAATGGAGCATCCGAGGATGGCTCGACACCTGGTCACCAGCGCGCTTCCCTACATCAACGGGATCAAGCACCTGGGCAACATGGTCGGGTCGATGCTTCCGGCGGATGTGTACTCCCGGTACCTCCGCCAGCGCGGCCACGATGTCCTCTACATCTGCGCCACCGACGAGCACGGCACGCCGGCCGAGCTGGCCGCCAAGGAGGCCGGACTCTCGGTCGAGGAGTTCTGCGCCCAGGCGCATGACGCACAGAAGGCCGTGTACGACGGGTTCGAGCTGGCCTTCGATTACTTCGGTCGCAGCTCGTCGCAGCAGAACGTCGAGATCACCCAGCACTTCGCGCGGAAGCTGAACGAGAACGGCTTCATCGAGGAGCGGGCCATCCGCCAGGTGTACTCGCCCGTCGACGGCCGCTTCCTGCCGGACCGGTACGTCGAGGGCACTTGCCCGCACTGCGGATACGACAAGGCCCGCGGCGACCAGTGCGAGAACTGCACCCGCGTCCTCGACCCGACCGACCTGCTGAACCCGCGTTCGGCGATCAGCGGCTCCACGGAGCTGGAGGTCCGCGAGACCAAGCACCTCTTCTTGCTGCAGTCCAAGCTTCAGCACGAGGTCGAGGCGTGGATCGACACGGTCGGCGAGGAGTGGCCGCACCTGTCCTCGTCCATCGCCCGCAAGTGGCTCACCGAGGGTCTGCACGACCGGGCGATCACCCGCGACCTGGACTGGGGAGTCCCGGTGCCGGCCGACACCTGGCCCGACCTCGCAGCCGAGGGCAAGGTCTTCTACGTTTGGTTCGACGCCCCGATCGAGTACATCGGCGCGACGAAGGAGTGGGCGGACGCTGCCCCGGACGGCGAGACCCGTGACTGGAAGTCGTGGTGGTACGAAGCCGACGACACCGTCCGCTACACCCAGTTCATGGCCAAGGACAACGTCCCCTTCCACACGGTGATGTTCCCGGCCACCGAGCTGGGCGTGCGCGAGCCGTGGAAGAAGGTCGACTTCGTCAAGGGCTTCAACTGGCTGACGTACTACGGCGGCAAGTTCTCCACGTCGCAGAAGCGCGGCGTCTTCACGGACGCCGCCCTGGAGATCTTGCCCGGCGACTACTGGCGCTACTTCCTGATCGCCAACGCCCCGGAGTCGGATGACTCGTCGTTCACCTGGGAGCACTTCACCGCCACGGTCAACAAGGACCTGGCCGACACCTTGGGGAACTTCGTCAACCGCGTGCTGTCCTTCTCCCGCAAGCGGTTCGGTGACGAGGTCCCGGCGGGCCAGTCGGCCGGCGAGGCGGAGGCGAAGCTCGGCGAGGAGATCGCGCGGCTCCTCGCCGAGTACGAGGTGCAGATGGAGGCACTTCAGTTCCGCAAGGCCGCGGCTGCTCTGCGTGCGCTGTGGTCGGCGGGCAACTCCTACCTTGAGGAGAAGGCTCCCTGGCTGGAGATCAAGACCGACCCGGACGGCGCCGCGCTGACGTTGCGTACCGCGATGAACCTGATCCACCTGTACGCGGTGGTCTCCGAGCCGTTCATTCCGTCCACTGCCGCTGCCATGCGTGGTGCCTTCGCGCTGGAGGGTGACACTGCGAAGTGGGTGACCGCCGAGCAGGCCAAGGCCCTGGACACCGTTCCGGCCGGGACTGCGTTCACCGTTCCGCCGGTGCTCTTCGCGAAGATCACCGAGGAGGACCTGGAGTCCTACCGGGAGCGCTTCGGCGGCTCCGAGGACGCCTGACCGCATCTCTCGCCCCTGTACCGCCTGCGCTCTCATCGGGCGGTACGGGGGCTGAGACGGCCAGGCAGGTCTGCGGCCGACACGTTCATCAGCCGGATTCGCGGGGCCTTGCCGTCGACCTCGACCCAGGTGACGCCTGCGGATCCGGGGACGTGATCGAGGTAGCAGTCGAAGCCGCTCTCCGTCAGCCGTAGCAGCAGGCACGCGATTCCTCCGCCGTGGCCGACGAGGATGGTCGTACGGTGCGGCCCTGCACAGACTTCGTCCCAGAGTTGCACGTAGCGGCTTTGGACGTCCTCGGACGACTCGCCGCCTGGCGTACGGAGCTGGTGGATCGGGACGCCTCGGCGGGTGGCTTCAGCTGCTGCGAGCTCCCTGGGTCGGCCTCCAAGGTAGCCGCTGTTCTTGGCGGCGAGGCGTTCGTCCACTCGTACGTCGGCGGGGGTGAGCGTGGCGGTCAACAGAGCGGCGGACTGACGGCAGCGGGACATCGGGCTGACGAGCATCTGGTCCACGGTGACGCCGGCTGCTGCGAGGCTGTCGCCGACCTTGCGGATGTCGTCGCTCCCGCGCTGGCTGAGGCTGCCCCCGACAGCCTGGCCTTGGTGGATGCCCTGCAGGTTTTCCTCTGTCTCACCGTGCTTGATCAGATAGATGTGCTTCGAGCGCATGGTGTGGTGTCCCCTCCTTCGGGTCAGTCCCAGTCGCGGACGTCGACGCAGGCAGATACGGCGGTGGCAACCCGGTCGTGGTCGGCCCGGCTCATGGCGGGGAAGCGGTCGTAGTGCCACTCGATGTAGAGGACGGAGACGAGGTTGATCGTCCCGTCGGCGAGCAGCTTGGTGAGCACGGGGTACTCGGCGCCCTCGATGTCCATCTTCACGACGACGTGATCATCCGCGGTGACCGTCCGGCGCAACCAGGAACTGAAGTCGGTCGCCGGGACGGGGACCGGCGCGCTGTAGTCGATCTGCTGGTCGTACACCGGCGGCACGCGCTTGCCGGGCATCACGGTTGAGCTCTCGTGGTGACCGAGGAAGAGGTCGATCGTCCCGTCGTGGGTCCACACCGCGCTGTGGGAGATCTCGACGCGCGGGGAGTGAGGGGGCTGCTCGACCTGCCGGCGGATGGAGGGGAGCAGGTCCTTGTTGGGCTCGAACGCGTAGAAGTCGTGGTCCGGCAGCTCGTGCATGAAGCGGTTCAGCACGATTCCGAGGTTCGTGCCGCAGTCGATGAAGACGTTTCGCATGAGGTACTCCCTTGGTCGGCGCTGGGTGCGAGGAGGTCGATCTCCTGCAGGGTGCGGTTGGTAAGCAGGAGGAAGTCGCCGGTGGCGGGGCGGTAACAGCGCTCCTCGTAGCGGATCGTGATGCGGCGGACCGGTTCCTCACCGCGATAGGGAGGAAGGTCGCCCCATCGGTAGAGCTGGCCGCCCGGGGCCTTGAGGCGGCGCAGTGATCGGGGCAGGGGGCTTTTCCGCGCGTCGGCGTTGAGCTGGGTGAACATCCTGGTGAGGAAGGCGATGTGCTCGCACGCCTGTTGCTCGTCGGCCTGTATGTGGCCGTACGTCTGCTTGAGTGCGCGCAGCTGCTTCCGGTCGCCGTCCGCCTGGACAAGAAGGTCGCGGAGCTGCCGGTCCCAGACGATGCCGAGGTGGCCGTGGACGACGGGTTCGTCGGTGAGGAAGTAGCCCAGGACGCGGCCGAACTCGCGCTCGTACGGGCACATGAAGTCGTTGTAGAGACCCAGCTTGGCTCCGGAGACGGTCTCCACCTGCCAATGGACGCGTGCAGTGAAGGGGGAGTCCCACCAGCCCAGGTGCCAGGGCTGCCACAGCAGGTCGGCGGTGCTGAGCAGGAGCACGACGAGCGCGATCAGTGCGGCGGGCCGGCCGAACGCCGCGTCGTGCTCCGCACCGGAAAGCAGCGTGATCGTGATGGCGAGGGCGATGTTGGTGGCGATGTTCTCCCAGAAGAGGATGCCGGAGGCGAGGGCCACGACCACGTTGAAGAGGGTGGTTGCCAACAGGGCAGTGATCAGCAGTCGGCGATCGAGGAATGCGACGAGGCCGCCGGCCTCGACGGCCATCGTGAGGAAGTTGACCGGACGATCGAAGACGCGCGCACGGCGCAGCACGCGGGATGCGGTCTCGGCACGGAGGAAGCGTGCCCAGCCCCATGAGTATGCGGAGGCCATGAGGTAGTGGGTGCGGTTGTGCCAGCCCCACGACCACGGGTAGGGCCCGAGACGGGCCTTGCTCCAGGCCGGTTTGACGTAGTGGGAGAGCGAGACGCAGCCGAGCACCAACAGGAGTGCCGCTGCGGAACACGAAGCGCCGAAGAGCACGAAGACCATCGCCACGAAGAACCAGGCGAGGTACGCCTTGAGCACGCGCAGGGGCATCATCGCGTGGTGCTTCCAGCCGCGCAGCTTGCCGCAGTACACGGCCATCCACGGCAGCAGGGCCGTCGGCCATAGGCATGACGCGGCTGCGAGGAGGAGCAGCAGCCGTTTGTCGCGGCGCTGGGGTTCGACGGGCTCTGCGACGTCGTAGTCGCTGGTCGCCCCCTGCCAGGTGAGCAAAACCACCACGAAGGTGACGAACCAGCGCAACGGGCCCGGCTCGGGCAACGGCCGGAAGGCGGCCAGTACCCCGAGCGCGAGCGCGATGAGCATGGCCAGCAGGACCCGACGACGGCGAGCGAGGGCTCGTACTGCCGGAGAGACCGCGAAGCGATAGCAGGCCACGACAGCAGCCACTGATAACGCGATGTCGATGGATGCGGGGAGTGGGCGAGTCGTCATGACCGTCTACCGCGCGGATGGCGTGAGAGTCCGCTGACTGGCTGCGGGCAGGCTCTCCAGATAGGAGGCGATCCGTTCCCGCGGGTCGGCCTGGAGGTGCCGGTCCCGGTGGTGCACGACGTTGTCGCGAAGTTCTTTGCTTCGGCTGAGGAAGTCGAGTACCGCACCGCAGGTGATGCGCGGTGCAGTGGTGCCCAGTTCGGCTTCGTGGACAACCTTGGCGCACCAGTGCTGGTCGTAGGTGGGCAGAGGGATCAGGTGGACCGGTTTGCCGAGGACGAAGGCTTCGCTGATGAGGTTGAAGCCGGCGTTGGAGAAGATCGCCTCGGACCGTGCCATGTCGGCGATGAACGCCTCGCGGTCGAAGGTGCAGATGTCGATCTTGTCGTCGGCGTACTGGCGCAGGTTCCCGATCTCTGCCGCCTGGGCGTAGATACGCAGAGCGCGATCCGGGACGTGCTGGCGGAAGAACTCGGCGAGGGTGCGGACGGATTCCCCCGGGCCGTGGTCGAAGTAGCGTGAGAAGTAGGCCGTGGCGAGGGACTCGGTGGTGACGGGGGCGGAGCGGACTACGTCGGGGATGACAGGGGCGATGAACTCCAGCTTTCGGTCGTCGGCCTCCAGAGGGACGAACGAGCAGATGAACGACCGGTCGACGTGGGGTGCGAAGTAGCGCAACCGCTGCTCATCAGCGGTGCGGGCGTACCGGCCGACCGTGGGCAGGTCCAGGTGGCGGTACTTGCTCTGCTGGTCGACGGAGACCAGTGGCTTGCCGAAGTGGTAGGCCAGCCGCGGGGTGTTGGGCTCGTAGTCGGTGATGAACACGTCCGGGATGCCGGTGTCCCGAATGATCCGACGCAGGCGCAGGTGTTTGGTGACGCCGGCGGGCACCCGCCAGACGTTGGCACGCACGGCGTCGCTCGCGTGTATGCGGTCGCCTCGGGCCAGAAGCGTCGGCATCCACCCGTCCCACGCGGGGAAGCCGAGGTCCCGGAAGTACTCCACGCGGGCCGAGCCGTTGGTGATGATCCGCACATGGTGTCCGCGGTCGCGGAGGTACTGAGCGATCACGCTCTGCCTGACGGAGTGCCCCATGCCGATGCCGTTGACGCCGATGACCACGCTGAGCGGACGTGTGTACCCAGACACGTTGATCCCTTCGTCAGGAGAGTCGAGTGATGACGTTGCGGGTGATGGAGGCGACCTGGGGGTCGGTGGCCAGCAGGCGAGCCCAGTCGGTGGTCGCGGCGGTGAAGACCGTGCCGGCCGCGGTGTAGAGGCCGAAGGTGGCCGCGCGAGGGCTGGCCGCCGGCTCCCGGGCGGCGAAATTCCAGTCGGAGGGCAGTTGTGCGATGCCGAGGATCTCGAAGTCCTTCGGCGTACCGTCCTGGCCCGTCGGACGCGGTCGGGCGATTGCGTCGAGCTCGTATGCCGCCCCGTCGCATTCGTAGCCGATGAGAGCGGCCTCGCGCCCGAGGACGTCGCCGGTCTTCAATCCGGTGCCGGAGAAGATCCAGTGGTCCCCGTCCGTCACGGTGAACCCGAGTGGCGTACGCGGGCCCTCCCAGTGGCCGCCGCCGTTGCGGTAGCTCACGCCGAGCAGGGCGTTCTCGGGCTCCGACTCCCACCAGCGGTCGGGGCAGCCGTACGAGCTGTCCGGGTCGGCCCCCGCAGGCGCTCCGGGAGGGAACTTGGCACAGCTCAGCCCGGCACCGTTCGCGGCGACATTCACCCGCCACCAGCAGGTGTTGGCACCGAAGTTGGCGATGTTGCCGCCGGCGTCCCGGAAGGCGGTGACAGTCTGGCGGGTATCGGTGCTCCAGTACTCGTCGTGCCCGGCGGACATCAGGAGGCGGTACCCGTCGTTGAGGTGCCGGCCTTCGTGGAGGTCCAGGTCGGTACAGAAGTCGCTCTCTATCCCGTTCTCCTCCATCCATGTGATGAAGGGGGCGTCCCAGTGTGCGAACGTCTGCCGGGGAGAGCTGGTGTCATAAGGGTCGGGCAGCCCTTTGACCGGGCCCCCGACACCGCCTCCGGGGCGTTGCATGGTCACCTGAGAGGCGCTGTACAGGCTGCCGCCGCCGGCTGTGTTGTACGCGTGGTAGGTGAAGGTCGGGATCTTGTAGAGGATCTTGCGGTCCGAGCGGGCGGCGGGTGTGACGACCACGAGGATCCGCGCCTCGCGAGAATCCATCGGCGGCGTGCACGAGCTCGGCTCCGTGCTCAGGACCGCGATGTAGACACCGGACCTCCATTCGGGCGGTACGGAAAATTCGTACGCAGGCCACTGCCAGTCCCTGTCGAACGTGCCCGGGTCGGCGGTGCGGCCCGGCCACTCGGCGTGTCCTGTGTGCTGAGGAGCCGCTCCCCAGCGATAGAAATCGACACGGAATCGGGGGGCCGATGTGGCGATGTGCAGCCGAAGTACTTCGCCGGCGCGGACGCCAGACCGAGCAGGGTAGCCGTTGATGCTGGTCATGCGTCCTCCCGGGGACGTGCGGTGCCAGCGAGGTGGTAGGCGTCGATCAGCTCGATGTGGGCTTCCCAGCCCAGGTCGTTCATCTGTGAGGTGAGACTGGGGACGTCGTGCAGCACCTTCACGGTGAGGTGCTGGGATCCGTCAGCGAGGCGACGGCGCACTGTCGGCACATGTGCCTCGGCGACCAGCTCTTCGAGCTCGGCTTTCGCGGGCGAGTCGTCGATGAAGACGGCGCAGCCGCCGGGAGCCAGCGCCCACCTCAGCAGGGCCCAGAAGGCTTCCATCTCCACAGGTGGAACGTGGCTGAGCCAGAAGGCGAAGAAGATGGTGTCGTACTGGCGGTCCGGCTCCCAATCGAAGACGTCCGCTTCGATGAAGCGAGTCGCTGTACCCCGCATCCGGGCGCGGGCGATACGGAGCATCTCCGGGGCGGCGTCCAGCGCGGTCAAGGTGCGCGCGCGGCCGGCGAGGTGCTGGGTCCACTGGCCCGTTCCGCACGCCAGCTCGAGGACGTGCCCGCTGATGGGCAGCTCATCGAGGGCCGTCACGAGTCGGGGCTTGTCCATGCGGGTGTCGTACGCGCTGTCGTACTCGGCAGCTCTGGCGCGGTAGTAGGCGATCTGGCGCTCGGTCCAGTCGGCTCTTCCTGTCCGGTCGTACACGTGGCCTCTCATTCCGCGGGCGGTAACGTCGGTTGATTTCGCGACAGCGCTAAGGGCCGGTGGAGTCGTCTGCGGTTGCCGGAAAGCAGCTATGACTTCAGCGCTGATCAGTTGCGGGGCTCCCGGGGATTCCGGTGCGGCCATCAACGATGTGGCAGGAAGCAGCCGATGGCACATTTCGGCGGTGATATCACTGGAGTGATTCGGGGTCTGGAAGCCCGCGGGAAGGCCGGCCGTGGAGAGCGGAGGTTCTGATGGCAGGCGAGCCAAGGCGGTGTACGGGATGTGGGCAGGCGCTGAGCCGGTACAACCGTGAGCCGCGCTGTGGTCCCTGCAGCCGAATGCTGGTGGTTGCGGAGCCGCTTCCTGCCCGTGTGCCTCAGCATGTGTGGCAGGACGTCGATGTCGTCACGGCGATGCGTGACGGCGACTTCGGGTCAGCTCTGGCCCGGGTACGAAGGCTCGCCTCCTTACGGCAAGAGGAGATGGCCCGTGTCACCGGGCTGAGCCAGCCATTCCTCTCCGCGCTGGAGTCCGGCTCGAGGCGGCTGACCCACTACGACAAGATCGTTACGGTGCTGGAGCGACTGGGCGTGCCGGAGCATGCCCTGCCGCGGCTCTTCGCGAGCAAGGCTCCGGGTTCGGCAGAAGCGCACCGTCCACTTCCCGCATCGGTTCACGAGCCAGCGCTACTGGAACCTTGGGAAAGTCCGCTCGACGTGGCGAGACGCCTTAACGGCACGATCTCGTCCAATACCGACCCTGCCACCCTGAGCCTGCTGACCCAACAAGTGGGCGCCATAGTGGATCGCTATGAGGCTGACGGGCCGCACAAGCTTGGTCCCCGGACCGTCGAGCTGCGTCACTTCATTCAGACGTTGCTGGAAGGGCGCCAGCCGCCTCGACAGCGCACCGAGCTGTTCCGCTTGGCCGCGAAGGCTTCCGGACTGCTCAGTTACATGGCCGTCAACGCCGGTCACGAGGCCAACGCCGAGGCGTACAGCACCGAAGCCCTGCAGCTCGCCCTGGAGATCGATGACTCGGAGCTGGCGATGTGGATCTTCGGTACCAGGTCCCTGGGCGCCTACTACGCGGGGCGATATGACCAGGCACTTGAGTGGGCCGATGCCGGTCTGGCCATCGATCGGTGCAACGCTCAGGCAATCCGGCTACTGGCCAATGGCCGAGCACGAGCTCTGGGCAAGCTCGGCGACGCCACCGGAGCGCGGCGGGCCATCGCGGAGGCCGAGGACCTCAGCAGTGAGTACCGGCTCCCTGATGGCCTGACGCCATGCATATCGTTCGCTCCGTACAGTATCCCCCGCACCCTTGCGAACGCCGCCACCGCACACGTCGCCCTCGGTAACACGCAAGAGGTCATGCAGTACGCGGAGCAGGTCGACGAACTCGTCGAACAGTCCGATTCCGCCTGGAGCCGCGCACTGGTCCGCCTGGATGTGGCCACGGCTTTGCTCGTCGGCCCTCAGCCGGATGTGGAGCACGCCATGACGCTTGGTATGCAGGCTCTCGCAGCTGGGGGCGGTCCGCCGATCCGATCGGTCGTCCAGCGCGCCGGTGAACTCCATACGACTGCTGCGGCGTGGCAGGAGCTTCCGGCCGTCCGGGACTACGCCGAGGCGCTGCGGAGCTGGCACAAGGCTCCGTTGGCCCGAGCGGTGAGTGACTCTGCCAAGATGGCCGTCGCGAGCGATAGCCGTAACGGAAGGGCACCGAGTGCTGCTCACTTACGACACCAGCGCGTTTCCCCCCGCACCGCCGCCGGACCTGGATGACCCCCAGGCCATCGCGGTGCACGACTGGGCGGCCTTCGACGGAGTAGAGGAGATGAGCAACCACTGGGATCGGCGTGGGTGGACTCCATCGACGCGCGCCTATTACTGGATGCTCGGCTTCCCCGCAGATTCGGCACTCGCCGAGCACGCTCAGCAGTGCCAAGACGAGATCCGGAATCTGCACTTCGATCCCATCGACGCGGATGGTCTGCATCTGACCCTGGGTCGGATAGGGACCGTCGAGGACGTCTCCCTGGGCGAACTGAACGCACTGCTGGCCGCTGTGGCCGAGATGTCGACGGACCGGTTCCGGCTGCAGGCCGTACCCATGACCGCATCCCGGGGGGCGGTTCGCTACAGCATCGCTCCCTGGACCCCCGTACTTGATCTGCACGCCAAACTGTCCGCCGCCGGCGCGCAGTGTCAGCTGCCGTTCCGGAAGCCGACCACGGTGTTGAGACCGCACATCGGCATCGCCTACTGCAACCGCGCGGCGGACGCCCGGGTGGTTCGGGAAACGATTCGCCCGCTTCGCGACATGGACTGCGTCAGCGTGCCAGTCGACCACCTTCACCTGGTCGAGATGCGGCGCGAAGACCGGGCCTATCGTTGGCGCGTCATCGATCAAATCAACTTGGTGTGAGCGGGTTGCGCAAGGTTGTTCCCAGAGACCCGGCGCGCTTGTAGCCGACCCACAACCGGCCTCCTGCCTGTTCGAGTACCTCGTCCACAACGGTCACGAGGGCCTCTGCCCGGCCGCTCAGTACCTCGTGGAGGCCGTGGTGCAGGCGGGTGCTCAGTCCCGGGGCGGCCGTCTCAAGGCGGCGTGCCAGCCACTTCCCTCCCCCGCTCCACGAACCGCCGATGGCCAGTGCCAGCTCGCCGGTGCGTCGGACCAACTCGGTGGCGATGAACAGATGCTCGCCCTGGTCGTTGCTTCCCGCCAGGTCGTCGAGGAGGTCGGTGATTGCGTACCGGCGGTCCTCGATCTCTTCCGCCGGCACCGGCGGCGGTCCTGCGGCGGTCAGCTTCCGGGCTTGTGCGGCGAGGCGCGCTCCGAGCCCATCCCTGTCGAAGAGCAGCAACCCGTCGGCACACATCCACAGCAGTGGTGACCGGCGCTTGCGCAGTTCCCGTTCGACGTAGCCGTGCCACGTTGCCTCGGTGTGCACGAACATCTCCACTGGCCAGCCGGCGTGCTGGAGGCTTGCGCGGTACGGGGCTGGGGCGCCGTACAGCAGCACCACGATGTCCAGATCCGACGTCGCCGTGCGTCGGCCTGTCACGACGCTGCCGCCCAGGAACGCGGCGCGCGCGCTGGGGTGATGTTCCTCTACGACGGCGCGTGCGGCCTTGATCGCCTCCATGGGGCAACTATCAGCACTGCCCACACCGGGCGCACGCCGTTTTCCGCAGCTGGACAGCGAGGTCTCGCGCTCTGCGTCTCAGTTCGCCGGGGGCAGACAGCGAAGATCCACGAATGACTGGCCAACGCGGCAGCGGCATGTGAACCTGGACGACCTTCTCGCGAAGTACCAGGTCAGAGAGGTGATTGTCTGTGACTGCGGCGCCCCAGGGGCCCGGATTCTCCACCAGCGTCGAGGCCCTGCGGCTGCGTGAGTGGCTGCTCGGCCCGGGCCAGGCCACGCTCGTGATGGATCAGTTCTCCGCCGACGACTTCCACCTGGTCGTCGACGACCGCGCGGACGTACACGTCAACTCGAAGGATGGATCCTTCTATCTCGGATGGTTTCCGTCCGGCCGCCCTGGTACCGACGGCGAGGGGTGGAAGATCGCCGTCACCGGTACGGCCACGGTGCGCGGCTACCAGATGTCCTTCGACACCGAGACGCCGGCCGATGTCGTCGCTGCCGCAGTCGCGTGCGTGCTGGAGACCTCCCAGCGCGTGTGACACCCAGCGGCTCGACGAGTCGGCGCCCCTGGGGGAACGTGACGCCTGCCTGGTGAGGGCGAGACGGGGTAGCCCGGCATCTGCCACCCGAGGCCGCCGCAAGGTCAGCCCAGCACATCCATCCAGTTCTACGCAACGCTGGCGGCATCAGCCCCCCAGCCCCAGCCCCTTGGAGGCGTACCTGCATCCCGATGTCCCGATCGATCCACCCTCTCCGGCCAGCCTCCCGTCCGCGTACTGGGTCGGTCCACGGCACCTGGCCGGTGACGACGGGCGCCTGTACGACGCTGTCGCCGATACGCTCGCCGGCCTGGGCTGGACGAGCCTGACGATCGTCCGCGGGCGCCAGCAGCCGGACGAGGCGCTGGAGGACCGACAGGTCCTGCGCAGCACCATCCTGCACATCAGTCCCGACTCCCTGCGGTGGGCGCAGTGGGTCTTGCCGGACGAGCCGTTCCACCTGGGGAACCTGCCGATCGCCTGGCAGGTGTCCGCTCGTTCGGACCCGAGCAGCCCGCTCGCCCAGTGGTCGGCCTACTTCACCCCCGATGTGCCGGGAGAGGTCCTCGGCACCTTCCTCGACGCGCTCGACGCCCGTGATCAGCCGGCCCTGCCGCTTGGTGGCCCCGAGCTGGTCCTCGACGCGGTTACGGCGCACGGGTGGCTGCGTGACGTCGACCAGCCCGGCTCGGGCGCGGTGGATCCGACGTTCGCCTCCCACATCCGCCTCGGCGAGGTGCCGCCCCTCATCCAGGACGCCGACCCACTCGCGCTGGTGGCTGAGGCGGACGAGGCGGCCCTGGCCGGGTGGCAGGCTTGGGCGGAGCCGGTGCTTCGAGCGGGCTACCTGTGGGCGGCGTCCTTCGGCCCCAGCGTGCCGCACGACCTCGTCGCCGCCTTCGCCGATTCCCTCAGTTCCAGCGCGCCGGTGCTGCGTCGGGTGGTGCCGGAGAGCACCCATGACCGGCTCCTGCGCGCTCCAGCCGGCTGAGGGCCATCCAACACATAGAAGCCGGGCCACCCCTCGGGGAGGCCCGGCTTCATGCTGCTGTGCCCTGGTCGGCGCCCTCGTGCCTCACGGTCTGAGGTTGTTGAGAGTGGTCCGCCTCCACGCCCAGTGCTTCGTTCGGCGTGACGAGTCCTACCGGCTATCGCATGGGACGCACGCGCCTCTGTGTCAGATGCCGGATCGGTCTTTGGAACCGGTCACCAGCGCGTTGGGTACGTATCGGCGCGGGGGCCAGGGTCAGAAGGCGTAGGGGGTGAAGGGGCGGATTGGGTCGACGATGAGCCCGAGGAGGCGATCGAGCTCGGCTCGCTCGTCCTCATTCATGAGCTCGACGGCGTTGCCGAGCCTCTTCACGTCGAGTCGCTCCCAGAACGGGGCCAGGAACTGGTCGAGGGCATCCGGAGCTTCGTCCATCGTGCGCCGGTAGTCCTCGTATCGCTTGTGCTGCGTCCTGATCTCGTCGAACTCGGCGCGAGTGGCCCTGCGGAGGAGGCTCAGCTCGTCCTTGCTGAACGGGCGTCCGTCGAGGTGGTACCACTTGCCGCTCTCACGCTGGCGCTCGACGTCCGTGTCGCAGAGCAGGACGACTATTTCCGGTCGCGCTTGGGTCTTGGGCATACGGGTGCTCCTCATGGGAGTGGGTGGGTGGAGGCATCAATGGTCCGGAGGATCGCCGTTTTGCCCAACCGGCGATCGTCGGCTATGTTGCGCCGCTTTCCGGTCAGCGGCGGCGGCTGGAATGCTTCACAGTGCCCTGCGTCAGCGGCGTGCTGGGCGCCGAAGTCGCCTGGTGCCGACTGTCTCGGGCGGGCGTCGCGTGGGAGCTTTCGGGTAGGGCGGGCAGGTGGGCGCTGCGTCGCAGGCGCCAGACAAGGACGTCGCTGATGGAGGTGGCGGTGTCGACCTCGCGCCGCCGGGCAGCGTCAGCCAGCAGAGCTGCCGGGTCGTGGCCGGCCTTCCGGGCGTCGTCGAGGGTGGTGGCCAGGGCAGGCCAGCCGGCCTCGGCCTGGATCCGTTCGGCAAGCTCTGGTAGCACGTGGCGAACAAGGTCGGCCTGCCGCTGCCGGACGCGCGGGGCCAGGCGCTGGCCTCGCTGGCCCAGTGCGGCCATGGGCTCACCGGCGGCGGCCTGATAGGCGGCGCGCAGATGCTCGGCGGCTTGTCGGGCGGCTGCGGCCTGCTGGCCGTGGTGCTTCTTGGCGTGCCAGTTCGCCGCGGCGATGGCGAGGAAGAAGGCCATGTCGATGAGCATCGCGGTGGTGGCGCCGTCTTCCCCTCGGCCCAGGGCGGGCCCGCTGTGGACGAGATCGCGAGCGGCCTGCCGCAGGGCCCGGTCATGCCCACGTGCGGCCCCCACGTGGGAGCGGCTCGCCCGCTCGAACACGAACGCCGCCTCGCGCAGCTCAGCGCGGGTGTGGGCGGCGGAGGTCTTGGCCAGCGCGTCGAGGATCTCCCCCGCCGCGGTTATCTGGGCCGCTGCCGCGCCGTCGTCACCGGCATCGATGATCAGCAGGGCCTGCCAGGTAGCGGCGGTGGCCCGGCGCCGCGCGAACGCGGGACCTGTCATGTCCGGCAGGGCCCGCTGCTCCGGCCGTGAGCCGTCTGGCGAAGCGGCGGCCTGCGCAGGCAGGGCCCAGCGTTCGCGGATACGGGGCAGGGACAGATCGGGTGCGAGCGTGGAGCCCGCGTAGAACACCGGCTCCTTCTCGCCGTTGCGGTCATCGGGCAGCGCGACCTTGTAGCCGAGCAGATCACCGGAGGGCGCGACGCGTTTGCGGATCAGCAGACCGGCGGCGGCCAGGCGGTCGAAGAACTCATCGGTGGAGGCCGTGCCGGCAACGGCGCGGCGCACGGTCTCCCGCAGCTCCTCCCGCGCGGTGCGCTCGCGGCCTTCCCGTTGGGCTTTGTGGCGTTCGGCGCTGGTGGGCCGCTGGGCGGCGGTACCGTCGCCGGCGTGGAGGCGGCGCAGCCCGTAGTCGGTCTCGATCTTGCGGGCTTCGGCCTGGGAGCGTCTGCCGTCCTGGCGCAGGCGGGCCTGGCGGCCGTCCTCGCGGACGATGGTGGCGATGATGTGGATGTGGTCGTCGGCGTGCCGGACGGCCGCCCAGCGGCACGCGGCGTCGTCGCAGTCAGGGGCGATACCGGTGGCGGCGACCATCCTGCGGGCTATCTCGCCCCACTGCTCGTCCGACAGGACCGGATCTTCGGGGGCGGCGCGTACCGACAGGTGCCACACGTGCTCGGCCGGCCGCCGGCTCTCGGGCAGGGCCATGACCGGCTGGTCGAGCAGCCGCTGGAGATCGCCGTACGTGGCGCCGGGGTCTCGGCCGGGATCGGGGGCAAGGCCGTCCCAGGCGGCCACCAGGTGCGGGTCGACGTGCTCCTCATGCGTGCCGGGCCCGTACAGGTAGTGGAGCAGGCCGATGGTGCGCGTGCCCCTGGCGTGGACGCGCGGGATCACGCAGCCGTCCTGTGGTCCAGGTGCTGCTGGGTGAAGGCGTCGACACGCTTGGCAGCGCGCTGGACGGCGGCGAGGACCGCCTCGGCCTGCGGGGCGTCGACTCCGGAGTTCAGCGCTTTGGCCACCTGGTTGAGGTTGTTGCCGATCTGCCCGAGGTGCCGCCGCAGCGCGAACAGCTCCTGCAGCATCTCTTTCTCGCCCGCGATGTCCGCAGCGGTGCGCTCCAGGTCGCGGGCAGCGTTGAGAGCCGAGCGGGCAAGGAACCCGGCCACGCTCATGTGGCACACGGCGGCTGCCCGGAGGAGGAGTTGGTACTCGTCGTCGTTCATGCGGCAGCTGGGCTGGTGCACACGCTTCTTCTCGTCACGCAGACGTTCACGCTGCTGCACACGGGGCTTCGACGGGGCAGCGTGAGCGCAGTCGGTGCTGTGGCACGTGCGCGGTTCCTCCCTCTCAGGATGCGATCCGCCCTCGGTCGCATCCTGACGGGTCGGCGCCCCCCGGTGCCGATCCGCTCCTGCCACTCCCGGGGCGGGAGAGGCAGGAGCATTGCTCCCGACGGGAGCAATGCTCCTGCACCAACTTGCTCCCGATGGGGCAGGAGTGATCAGCAGGGATTCCTCGTGGAGCATGGGGTCTTCGTGGTGCGGGGCGTGCATGGGGCCCTTCGGGTCAGGGTCTGGTCGGAAGTGCTGGTGCTGCCGGGATCAGCGGAGTGGATCGCCGGCTGCTGCCTTGAGCTGGGCCTTGAACTCGCGGACGACTCGTCCGACGCCGTCGCTGGAGACGGTGTAGCCGGCGGCGCGCAGGGCGTCCTCGACCCGGTCGCGGCCGACGCTGCCGGTCTCCTCATGGATGCGGCGAGCGTGCTTGAGGATGACCTCGTCGGAGGCACGGGCTTTGCCGGCGTCGCGCTTCTTCCGGGCAGCCCCCTTCCGTTCGCGCTTGCCCGACACGCTGCCCGGGCTGTTGCCCGTCGGCGCCGGGCTGTCTTCGGCTTCTGCCCGTGCGGACAGCCCGGGCACCGGGCGGGCAGTCTCCGGGCGGGCAGCCGGAGGCACCTCGTCGTCACCCGCGTCCGATGGGTGTGGGCGGGCAGCTTCCTCTGCCCGCGGCAGTGGTGCCGGGCGGCTGTAGCGCGGGCGGCTGTGTCCGGATTCCCGGAGAGGGTTGGAGGCCGGAATCTGCCAGCGCGGCGGCAGCGTGATGGAGGCCAGGTCGAGGGCCTGCTTACGGGTGGCGAGCTTGCGCAGCAGCAGCTCGTCCTGGAGCGGGTCGCCGTCGACGCCGGCCCGCTCCAGGGCCTCGTGCAGGTGTTCCGTCAGGCGTCGTTGCCGTCGCTTGCCGCGCTGGCGGTCGGTCATCGACTCGGCGCGCAGAATCAGGGCGACGGCTTCGCTCAGCGCGCGGTCGCGGATGAGGCGGGCGGCATCGGCGTCCTGGTCGGCGATGCCGAGCCGGGCGAGCAGGCGTTCGCGTGCCTGGCGGATGAGGACGGCGGCCAGGCCGCGTGAGGCGGCGTCGGGGGTGCGGTGGCGCAGCTCGATGCCCATGGCCAGGTGCCACAGCATCGCGGCCATGACCGGGCCGACGAAGGCTCGCACGGTGCCGCCGACCAGCCCGGACTCGGCGTAGGCGGGCAGGATCTGCACGGTGGTGATGACCCAGGTGAGGGTGCCGGGCAGGCCGGGTGCTTGCTTCGGGCCGTTGAGGTTCTGCCGCGCCATCAGGGCGGTGGCGAACAGGGCCAGCTCGGCGGCGGCGAACATCGCGACGCGCTCGGCGGTGCCGCCCATATCGAGGTAGTCGGCGGCGAACCGCCAGCTGGTGTCCGCGCTGTAGGCGGTGCAGCCGAGCGCGGCCATGGCCGCGACGGGCACCGCGACGGTCCCGCGCCAGCGTTTGCTGCCGGGCGGCCGGCGGCGCTGCTGGCGAATCAGCCATCCGGCGAGCAGGCCCAGCAGCACGAGAGAGACGAGGAGCGCCAGGGTTGTCACCGGGGAGGTGACCCAGTCCGGGCGGAGCGGCGTGCCGCTGTTCCGGGTGGCCAGGGAAACGAGGGTCAGAGAAGGCAGGAGGGTCTCCAAGGTGTAGAGGAACCGGGGAGGGCCGGACGATCACGGCGGAGCGTTGAGCGGTCCTGTCGCGCGGGCCGGCGCAGGCCAGGCGTGAGCGCGCGCGGCGCGGCGAGGCAGGTGGGGAGGCCGGTCAGGCTGAGGGCGCGGTGCGGCGTCGTCGGTCGGGGCCTTTGAGGATGACGCGCTCGGTCATCTCGGCGAGGCGGGAGGCGACGCGGTCACCGAGGGCGACGCGTAGCTGCTCCGTCGGGAGGTTGGTGGTGATGAGGGTGGGGAGCATGTGCTCGTACCGGTGATTGATGAGCCGGTAGGTGAGCTCCTCGGTCCACTCGCTGGTCTTGGCCGCACCGAGGTCGTCCAGGAACAGCAGCGGGCAGCGCGCCAGAGTCTGCAGTTCACGTTCGACGTCATGGCCGGCGCGGGGACGCAGGCGAGCGTGGAAGTCGGCGGTGGTGGTCGCCTCCCAGCGCAGGCGGACGCCACGGGCGAGCAGGGTGCGGATGGCGCCGTACGCCTGGTACGTCTTGCCCGTGCCCGTGGGGCCGGCGATCAGCAGCGACGGGCCTTCGGCGATGCCCGGCCCCCCGGGGCCGGGGCGTCCGGCGCGGGCGATCTCGTCGGCCCAGGCGGTGACCTTCGGGTGGTCGGCCAGGGCTCGGCGGTATCGGGCGGGGATCCTGGCGTCGGCGAGTTCCAGCGCGGTGACGGGCTCGGCGTGCCCTTCCTCGACGGCCGCGCTGGCGAGGTCGATGCCGCGACTGGCAAGGATGCCGTTGAGCCGGTCGGCGAGCGGGCCGACCCGGTGGGGCTCGCGGGTGAGGGTGGCGGTCAGAGGTCACCTCCGTAGGCGGCTTCGACATCGGCGGGGTTTGTCCACGCCCTGTGGACAACCGGCGCGGCGGGGGCCGCGTTCATGGCTTCGTGCACGAGGCTCGGCAACGTGCTGGGGTGCAGGCCCTTGGCGCGGTGCAGTCCGAGTCCGGCCCGGATGTGATCGGGGGCTATGCCCTCGTCGAGCAGCTTGCGCACCTGCTGGCCGAGATGGCCCAGGACGTCCTTGGGTGGCCGGTGTGAGCAAGCGGCGGCGTACTCGGCGATGAGCTGGTTGGCCGAGACGGTGCGAGGTGCGGGGGCGCTCGCGCCCCCCGAAGGGGTATCTCCTAGATCCATGATCCTAGGTCCTAGATCCGGACCGTGAGACGTCACCGCTCCCTCGCCGAGCCCTCCCTGCTTCCTCACGGAGGACTCCGTGAAATCGTCCTGACCTGCAGGTTCGCCATTCAGGGCGGGATTCACCGCAGGGTTGCGTACTTGCCCGGAGCCCTCACGGAGGGCTCCGGGAGACAGCGGTGCGGGCTCCGTGATGCCAGCCCCCGCAGTCGGCGTGCCGACACCGGACGCGGTGCGAGCCGGCGCGTCGTGGCGCGGGCAGGCTGGCAGGCGGCTCGCGCTGGGGCGGTTGATCTTCTGATGCTGCCGCCAGGTGACGATGTGCAGGTAGCGCTTGTCATCCGGGCCCTTGTAGCGGCATATCAGCCCGGCGTCGGCGAGCTGGGCGAGGTCCTGCTCGACGGCGGAGGGCGTGTGTTCCGGGCGCAGGACCCACAGTTGCCCGGCGATGATCGCGGCGTGGTCACGGTGGCGGCCCTGGTCGTCAGCCTGGGTGAGCAGGCCGAAGAAGGTGCGCTCGGCGGTCAGGGAGACGGCGGCCAGGGACTCGGAGACGAAGGCTTCGGGCTTGATGGTGCGGATTCGTGCCAAGAGGGGCGGTCCTCACTCGGTGGCCGGTGGGCTGGGGGCCCACGGTTCACCGTCGGTCGGGGGCGGGACGGGCGTGAAGGGCGGGGAATGTCCGGCCGTTGACGCGGGAGCGTTGATGGCCGCTCGCGCTTTCCGGGGCGTCGTCAACATAGCCACACCCACGGCGCGCAAGTCCAGCCCTATCCGGCGCAATCTCTCACGGCAGAAATGCCGCTGGAAATCGAATCGGCGAGGGCGGTGCGAAAACGGTAGGGCACGATCGGCGGTTGACCAAATAGTTGCCCCGCATCCCGAGCCAGAAGGATCACATCCGGAAGCCGTTGACACCCCGCGAGCGGCGAAGCTACAACACAACACCCCACGTCAGAGAGGGCCTCTGGTATTGGGACCCGTTCGGGGATCCGCCCTTGCGCAGCACCCCGACCGCCTCGCTCACCGATTGAGCGCGGCGCAACATAGCCGACGATCGCCGGTTAACCAAACCGGCGAATGCACGCTACAACTGGAGCCATGGCAGCACGATCTCTGGAAATAGGGCCCGCAGGAATGCTGGCGGCTCGCACCATCGAAATCCTCCGTACGGAACGCGGCCTTGGGCAGCGCCAACTCGCGGCGCGGTGTACCGCTTTGGGTCGTCCTATGTCCAACACGATGCTGTCCCGCATCGAACTCGCCAAGCGGCGATGCGATATCGACGACCTCGTCGCCATCGCCGAAGCCTTGCAGGTATCGCCCGGCGCCCTCCTCCAGGGCCCGGGCGCCACCTGAGCCGCCCACGCATCCCCCCCGCCCTCGCGACCAGGAGCCGCCCCCTTGCACCGACCCACGCCCGCGCCCGTCCCCCACAGGCCGTCCGACGCCCCTCCACCCCGCCTCTACCGCCCCGAGGAGATCGCCGACACCCTCGGCTGCTCGGCCTGGTGGGTCAAGGACCGAGCGCGACGGCGCCTGATCCCGCACACCCGGGTCGGCCGCGCCTACCGCTTCACCGCCGAGCACCTCGCCGAGATCATCCGCCTCTACGAGGAGCGGCCGGCACAGCCTGCGCAGACAGCCGCCCGGGCGACCGAGCCGCTCTCCGAGCCCGGTACGCAGACCGACTCCGCGCAACGTCGCCGCCCCGCCGTGGTGCCAGCGACTCGCCTGCGGGCCCGCCCGCCGCGTCGACAGCAGCAGTACAGCACTGTCGCGTGACCCGATCGCATCTGCCGTAGCCGAGGACAAGGAAGAGGGGGACAGCGTAACTTGGGTTTCGCGGAGAAGCGTGGAAACTACTGGCGCGGCCGGTACAAGGTCGCGCCCGGCAAGCACAACACGGTCGTCGACGAGAACGGCAAGGCGATCAGGTTCGCCACCAAAGGCGAGGCCCAACGGGCAGCGGCCGAGGCCGAGAACAAGTACCGCCGCGGCGACTGGCGCGACCCGGCCCTCGGCCAGGAGACCTTCGGCGAGTACGCGAACCGCTGGTACGAGGCCCAGGACCTGGCGGCCTCGACCATGCAGAACTACAAGCGCCACATCGAGGAGCACCTGCTCCCCGAGTTCGAGGACAAGGCACTCGCCGGCATCCTGCGCACGGACGTCGACCTGTGGGAGAAGAAGGAGAAGGCCCTCTATGCCGCCTCCAGCGTCAAGACCTGGCGCTCGACGCTCCACCTGATCTTTGAGGACGCGATCGACGAGGGCCTGATCACGTCCAACCCGGCCGCTCGGCGGCGCGGACGCGGCAAACGCGCCGGCCGCTCCCGAGACCGTGGTCCGGAGAAGGTGGTCACCGACGCGCTCGGCATCCTGCTGACCGCCGAGCGCGCCGCCCTGCTCTCCGGCCGTGATGACGAGTTCGTCGCCGTGGTCCTCAAGGGCTACACCGGCATGCGCTGGGGTGAGATCGTCGGCCTGGAGACCGCGTTCGTCCGCCCTGGAGCCGTCCGGGTCGAGTGGCAGCTGTACGAACTCGACACAGGGGAGTTGGTGCGCTGCCCGCCGAAGGACGACAGCTACCGCACCATCGACTCGATGGACTGGCTGTCCGCGCTGGTCGCGAACCACATCGCCCGCACGAAACCCAAGCCGTGCCCCTGTCACGGCAAGACCTACGTCTTCCGAGGACAGGGCGCGGCCCGTACCGGGGGCCACCAGGGCGCGAAGCTCGTCGACGTCGCCCGCCGTGCCGGCGTCTCGACCGGCACGGTGTCCAACGTCCTCAACCACCCCGATCGCGTCACCGAGGCCACGCGAGAGAAGGTCGAGCAGGCCATCGCGGACCTCCGGTTCGTCCGGGGCGGCGTCGTACCGGAGCATGCCGCCCACTGGCGCAGGAACGGTTTCGCAACCTGGTTGTTCACGCCGGCGGTCTCCGGCTGGTACCCGAAGAAGGCACCCCAGGAGCCACGACCGGTGCCCTTGCTCGGCGAGCCGTGGCCCGGTGTCCCAGCGCGGGGGCGAGGTGCCAGCGACCGGGCCGACGCCTGCTGGCTCCCGATAGCCAAGGGACTCACGCCCCACGGCCTTCGCCACACCCACCGGACGATGATGGAGGACCTGGGAACCGAGAAGGTGCTCATGGACGAACGCATGGGCCACATCGACGGCTCGGTCTCGGCACGCTACGCCCACGTCACCCCAGGCATGCGCAAGCGCCTCATGCTGGGGCTGACCGAGCAGTGGGAGGCAGCGCTCGACGCACGTTTGGCGATGAGTCTTCGCTCGCCGGTGAGTGTCCTCGATGTGCTCCTGCGAGCGCGCCGTGAAGCGGTGAAATAGCCGGTGACGGGGGTGCATACGATGCGGTGAGAGCGCCTCGCCCAGAAACGGTCGAGGCCCTCTCCGTACGTGAGTTGCCTCCTGCACCTCGACGGGGGCGGGAAGTAGAGCGTTACCTGAGGCGACGGACCGCCGGATCACCCACGCGCCTTTATAGCGACATGAGGCGCGATCAGGGCTGCTTGGGGTACCCCGCCTCTTGATATCCCGCGCTGAACATCAGGTCAGGCGGCCGTCGGGCGTGGGCTGCCGTGGAAGACCTGGCTGGTGTGCCAGGAGCGGTGGGCTGCCGCAACGGGCGGGATGCCGGGTTGAGGGCCGATAAGCGGACGGCCTGCGAGTGCTGTTACATGCTCGCGGGCCGTCTTGCTACGACCGATGAATCGCTGCGAAACCAGGATGCGGTGGCCGTCACCTATGCCGAGAACGCCCTTGTCGAAGAGTTTGTGGTGCAGCGAGCACAGGCACAGTCCGTTGTCGACGTTGTCCGGGCCGTCGAACGCCCACCAGCGCACGTGCGCGGCTTCCAGCCCGACGGGCGCCGTGCCGATCATGCCGTCGTAGCCGCAGAAGGCGCACTGGTACTCGTACGCGGTCAGCACCATCTCCCGCATCCGGCGGTCTCGCTGCCGCCTCCCGGGTGCTACCAGAGCGTCAGTCTCCGCCAGTTCCAGTTCCAGGCCCACCGCGTCGCAGAGGTCCTGGTGCAGCGACGCTGGGAAGTGCAGATCCAGCAGCACCCTTGCCATGCGGCCCAGCAGCGACGGTTCCCGCCGGAGCGCCACCTGAAGGTCTGGCGCCAGCCGCCCAGTGGCCCGGCTGGCCCGTAGTTCCCGCACCCCGGTGCCCGGGCTGCCGCCACCGTGCTCGGTCCGCACTTCCCACACCCCGTCGCTGACCAGATGATGGAAGGGATAGGCGGGCGTGGTTTTGCGCGGCGGACCGTACTCCGTCAGCAGTTGCTTCAGATCCGACTCCACCGCGCTGTACGGCAACTCGTCCGCGGTATCCGTCTGGAAACGGCCCAGCGCGTACAGCAGCAGCAACGGCTTGTGCGGCGCCCGCACACCATCCCGACTCCACTGCCTCAGCTTCGCGGCGCGCTCCAGCCAATCCATGACCGTGATCGTAGTGATGCTTGGCCGCACATCATGCTGTCCGGGCTGTAACTCCGCCTGCGCCTGCGGCAGGCGCACCGGCTTCACTCATGCGCCTGCCGGCCCGCCATTCCAGTGCCTGGGGTTCCTCGGTGAACTCGATCAGATGCTGTCCGGCGAACCGTTGCAGCGCATCGCGCACCTCCGCCGGGGTGGCGTAGAAGAACTCCTTCCGGCTGTTGACCTGGTTGACCCGCTGTGAGGCGAACTGTCGGTGGAGCTCCGTTTCCAGGCCGACCGCGTCCTTGCTGAAGATCAGCGCGTGCACGTCGAAGCGGAAGGGCACGGCCGCGCCACTCAACTCGTAGATGCGCTCCAGAGGTTCGAGCCGTCTCGTCATGCCGATCTTCACCATACGATCGCCGAAGGCGCCGATGTTTGAGATGACGTACACGTAGCCGGCGCGGATGTTCGCTTTGCGGGACTCGACGTCTTGGAGGGCGTCTTCGATCTCGGCCAGTTTGGCTTGCAGCTCCGCGACACCCGCTTCGTCACCGCGCTCGCGCAGGCGTTCAAGTGCTGCCTGATAGTGGCTGAGTTCCTTGTCCAGTTTCTCGCGCTGCCGGTCGAGTTCCCGCTGGACCGCTGCCTCCTCGCGCTCCCGGGCACGCGCCTCGCGCTGAGCTTCCTTCTCCTCTTCCTTCTTCTGCAGGAAGTCGGCGGTGAGTTCCAACTCCCGCACGCGCGCGTTGTGATATTCGTCGGTGATCCGAATGTGCATGGTGGCGCCCAGCTTGGCGATCGTCTCGCGGCTCTTGTAGAGCCGGTCCACGAGGGAGCTCAGCCGGTGGGGCCGCATGGACCGCACGGCGTAGTCGGCTTCGGCGTTGTAAGCGCGCAGCATGAGCTTGGAGAAGTCGCGGACCATCTTCTGGCCCTCGCGTTTGGAGCCGTTGACCGTCCAGTCCGTGGCCGCCTGGACGGCGCGGCCCGCACGGGCGAGCGTCTTGATCTCGTTCTGCAGCGTGTCGAGTCGGCTGCGGTAGGCGATCGCGTCGTGCAGCGTATGCCGGTAGGCATAGATGCCGGCCTCCTGCAGCATGGCGGTCTCATCGGCGTTGACGATCCGGCCCTGCAGTTCGGCAAGCCGGCGCTCGGCGTCGGAGACGTCCTTGCGGTGTCGGTCGGCCTCCTTGCGGACCCGCTCGGTCTCCTTCGCCGTCCGGCGCGCATCGTCGCGAACCTCCTTCGCCGTCTCACGCGCGTCCTTGAGGATCCCCTCGGCCTCCTCGGAGGCTTCGGCGGACGCCTTCTCACGCAGCGCGGCGGCTTCCGCCTCGACCTGCCGCACAAGATCGGCGACCCGCGCGGCATCCAGCCCCTGAGTCTTTGCGATCCACGCGCGCAGTTCTTCGACCTCGGACACGGCATTCGAACGCCGACGCCCGAACAGCCCTCCCTTTCGAGGCGGCGGCACCGTGGCCGTGGCCGGCACCGCGGAGGCTCCCGTGGCAGGGCCGACGGCGAGGGCGTCGGTGGTGGAGCCGACCTCAGGAACCCACAGTTGCCATCCCACCGGCATCGGGGGCCACGAAGGGTCGGGCCGCCAGTCCGGCGGCGGCATCCATCCCGCGGGCGGCACAGGCCAACCCGGCGGCGGATTGAAACGGTAAGTAGTCATTCCCCACCCCCTCGCCCCTGAGGCTCCCCAGCACACAGGGCGCCGGATAATCCCGGCAAACACAGAGCGACATTTTCTTGGTGATCAGCCTCCCGATCACCAGCATATGCCGCCTCGTGACCACCCTGTGACTATGTGTGAGGCTCTCTCTGGTCGGTGCTGGTGCGAACCATCTCGCGCGTTGCCTTCCTAGGGCGGCGTCAACCTGGTGCCGCGGACGCGTGCCGGTAGTTATGGAAAACGCCCCGTGATGCGGCCAACACACCTGGCTCAATAGACACATGGAGATTGGCGAGCACTGGGCCTACCGTGCGAGGCCCAGGCACTTGGGCGGCCCCGTCAGGCAGGTGGAGATCGTTCGGGTGGGCGGCCGTGGCAGGTCTGACTGGATCCATGTCCGGTTCCTGGAAGGGGATGACGCCGGCCTGCAGGAATGGGTCAGTCCCGGCTGCCTCGTAGCACCGTGGTCAGACGTCGATGCGTTCCGCGCGGACGACGAGGCGGAGCTCAGACTGACCGAGGCGTCGCGCCACGTACGGGGCAGCACGGATTTCGAGGCCGCACGCCTGGTCCTCGGGTTCGTCCGGCCGAAGAACAGGCTGCGCCTCCGCCGAGGGGTGGCGGACGCGGGAGTTCTGGAACTGAGCCGACTCGACGAGACGGCGCCGCTCATCGGCATGGACGCCACCGCGCTCCGCAGTGACCCGATGGTGCACGAGGACCGCGCCGGCATGTGCCTGGTCGGCTGGCCGGTCACCGAACGCGTCGCCCGTCAGGTAGCGGGCCGCCTCGCCGACGAGATCCTCCCGGAGGTGGACCGCAAGCAGCAGGACATCGAGCAGGAGCGCGCACAGCCCTCCTGGTACTCGTACCGTCGTCGGGACGACCGCAAGTTGGACGCGGAGGCGGCCGTCCTGCGGACCGTCCGGGCCTGGTGCGGAGCGGACAAGGCTGACCGCTACGACGAGCTGGTCGCACTGCGCGAAGAGGTCATCCGGCTCGGCCAGCTGGTGGAGAAGGCGGTCAAGGCCCTACGCGACCGTGGGCACGGCGTCATCGCCTCCACCATTGAGCGCGACCTTGGCGTCCATATCGCCAGCCTTGATCCTGACGTGCGTCGATAGAGCCGCGCCACGGCTCCGGGGCCGGCTTCGGCGGCTCGGGCCGTGCCGCAGGCTGCTCCCTCTCCGGCCGGTGCGGGTTCCAGCCGCCGAGAAAGGGCCGTAGCTGATCTCCGGTCGGCTCCGCGTGGAAGTCGAGAACGGCCAGGCCCCTGCCGTTCATGGTGGGGTCCAGCCGGTCGGCCTCCGCCTTCCCCCAAGCCGACCACTCTCGCAGCCTCTCGGCTTCGACGGCGCTGTCCGATGTCGCGGCGGCTTCGTCCAGTGCGCCGCAGAACACGCGGATCTCTCCGGCCACCTTCCACTGCTCCAGGGCTGTGCCGAAGTGGTCCGCCCGTAGGGCGTGAACCGCCTTGATCGAGGCGGCACTGACGGCGGACTCCCACTCCCGCCTCTCGCGCTCCTCCCGCTCCGCCTCCAGACGCTGACGCTCCGCCTCCTGCCGCTCCCGCTCCTCTCGCAGGCGCCGCTGCTCCGCCTCCCGTTCCAGCCGAGCCCGCTCCTGCTCCTCCGCACGAGCCTTGAGCGCCCGGAAGACCGAACCGACCTGCTCCTCCAACGGCTTCTTGGCGGTGTCGGCCCATTCCTTCTTCCAGCCGTAGCTGTGGCCGTAGCCGTAGCCCGAGTGCTGGCTGATCAGCAGTTCAAGCTCGCCGGACGGCTCGAACCTGTGCGCCGGCATCACCCGCTGCCAGTCGTACGTGCGGCGGCCCGGCTGCTTGGGCACGTACCGGACCTGCTTCTGCCGTTCGCGGAAGCTGACCTCGTACGTCCTGCCGTGAACGGTGAGCAGGGGCCTGGGCTGCTTGCGCTTCTTGGACACCGTGATCTCGCCGTGGCGGGCGAGTGCCTGCTCGGCGAGGAGCCGGAGAAGCGAGAGGACTCGCGGCAGGACCTCCTCCGAGATCTCGAAGGCGCTGTGGTCTGCCGTGACTGCGGCGATCACGTCCTCGACATCGCTGATCACCCGGCTGCGCGCCAGCCGGATCCGGTTCCACTCGGTGTCGTCCTCCCCGGACGCCCTGAGCAGGCCGAGGAAGAAGTCTCCCTTCGCCCGGCCGCTGTACTTCAGGTGGTATCCCTCGGGCGCACACTGCCGGGCTGCGTCGAAGGCCCTGCGGTAGCGGGCTCGCTCCTGGTCGCTGGGGTTCGGGATGCGGAGGAACCGCCCAGCCTGCTGTACTTCCGCGATCAAGGCGGCTCCGATTTCCGCCGACGACGCCTGCGGGGGGTTGGCGGCGCGCTGTGGCGCCGGCTTCGTCGTGGACGGAGCTGTGTCTTGCTTCTGCGGAGGAGGGGCCGGCCGTGTCCGTTGCTCGGAACCCGCAGACCGCTGCCTGCGCGGCGTTGGTTCCGGCCGGTCCGGGTGATGGCCGTGTTCCAGGTAGAAGCGCCCCGCGTCAGTGATCTCCGCCTGCCACTTCCCATCCTGCTTGGGCATGGTGATCAGACGCCGCTCCTTGAGCGCGCGGGCGGTGAGGGCGAACTCCGGGCTGTCCGACGTGACGGGGTCGGCTCCGTCCCCGATGCGGGTGAGGAGTGCGAGCTGCCGGTCATTTAACGGAGACCATCGGTGCATGGCGATCGTCGTACCGCCTGTGATCGGCCTCGCACAACCATAGGGATGACCCTTGCCCAGCGTGACGGCAAAGAGCGGGCTGGACGGCGGACGGCCGCTCGCTGGGAGCCGCCGGGAGCCGGTTTCTGGAAGTTGGCTCCCAAACGGCTCCCAAATCGGGGCCACAAAGCAAATCAGGCCCGGTGCTGATCTCTCAGCACCGGGCCTGACCTGGTGTTTCTCTGTCGGGGTGGCGGGATTTGAACCCACGACCTCTTCGTCCCGAACGAAGCGCGCTGCCAAGCTGCGCTACACCCCGATGTCGCTGCTTGTCGCGGCGACGACGTTTACTTTAGCCCACTGGTGGCTGGAGACGAAATCCGGTTTAGAAGCGGCGGCGGGTCGGGCTCGGGCGGAGGTGGTCCATGACCACGAGGAGGACGGCCAGGGCGTAGATCGCGAGGCCGAGGAGGAGCGCGTTGGCCAGGGTGCTGCGGTAGCCGTGGACGGCCACGTCCAGGAAGGGATAGAGGTAGCGGGACGGGCGGGAGGGCGGGAGGAGGATCGGCCGGGTGAGGAAGAAGGCCAGGTAGGCCAAGGGGTAGAGGAGCCAGCCCGCCGCCTGGCGCAGGTGCAGGCGGGCCGCGGGCGTGAGGCACAGCCAGTCCAGCAGGGCCGCCGCCGGGACCACCGTGTGGAGGAGTTGGAGGGCCGCCCACTGGGCGTGCCAGCGCGGGGGAGCCGCCGCGGCCGCGGTCATGGAGAACGGGGGTGTGCTGTGGCCGAGGAGCAGGTGGTAGGCCAGCGCCGAGACCAGGACATAGAGGAGCGTCGCGCCGGTCACCGAGGACGGGAGCGGGAGCCGGGCGCGCCATGCTCGCGACGCCGACAGGAGCATGGTCATCGCCAGCAGGGCGTTCGCCTGGACGCTGAAGTAGCTCAGGGCGTGGGCCGGCGTGCTCAGCAGGGCCTCCAGGGCCACGCCGGCGGCTGCCGTCAGGGCGATCAGGAGGCGGAGCACCGCTGTCCGGGGGCGGTGGGCCGGAGCCACCACCGCCGTGGCCGGTACCGGGGAGGGCAGCAGGACGGGCGAGGCCGGGACCGCGGGCAGGTCCGGGATCTCCCTGGGTATCGGGGCGCTCATGTCCCCCACGCTAGGAGTGGGGGACATAAGGGGCTATGTGGACTCGTCCGGGTGGGTTACCCCGGCCCTTGACGCCCCGCCCGTTTACTCCCGCCCCACCAGCGTCAGCAGCGTCGCCTCGGGCGGGCAGGCGAAGCGGACCGGGGTGTAGCGGTTGGTGCCGCAGCCCGCCGAGACGTGGAGATAGGACGTGCGGCCCTCGGCCGAGTGGGTGGAGAGGCCCTTCACCCGGTCCGCGTCCAGGTCGCAGTTGGTGACCAGGGCGCCGTAGAAGGGGATGCACAGCTGGCCGCCGTGGGTGTGGCCGGCCAGGATCAGGGGGTAGCCGTCGGCCGTGAAGGCGTCGAGGACGCGCAGGTACGGGGCGTGGACGACGCCGAACGAGAAGTCGTACGTCTCGGAGGGGCCGCCGGCCACCCGGGCGTAGCGGTCCCGCTTGATGTGCGGGTCGTCCAGGCCGGTCAGCTCGATCGAGACGCCCTCGACCTTCAGCACGCCCCGGGTGTTGGTCAGGTTGAGCCAGCCCGCCTCGTCGAAACCGTCCCGGAGGTCTTCCCACGGGTTGTGGATGGCGCCCACGACCGGCGGGTTGCCGTTGAGGCCGTGACGGCCGCTCGCCTTCTCCAGCAAGTAGCGGGCGGGGTTGCGCGGTTTGGGGCCGTAGTAGTCGTTGGAGCCGAAGACGTACGCCCCCGGGAACTCCATCAGGGGGCCCAGGGCGTCCAGCACCTCGGGCACGCCCTCCGGGTCCGACAGGTTGTCGCCCGTGTTGATCACGAAGTCGGGGCGCAGCCCCGCCAGCGACTGCAGCCACCGCTGCTTCTTGCGCTGACCGCTGACCATGTGGATGTCGGACACCTGCAGCACGCGCAGCGGGCGCATGCCCGGCGGGAGGACCGGGACCGTCACCCGGCGGAGGCGGAAGAAGCGGGCCTCGAAGCCCGCCGCGTACACCAGACCGGCGGCGCCTGCCGCCATGATTCCCAGGGGAACTCCGTATCGCGCGCGCATACGACCATCGTGTCAGACCCCGGGCGCCCGGCGAGACCTGCGGTCCTTTAAATCAGCGGGCGTTCGGCACGGCACACCTGCGACAATCGACCGCATGACCACCACGCTCAAGTCGAAGCTGCAGGACGACCTCAACGCCGCGATCAAGGGGCGCGACGAGCTCCGCTCCTCGACGCTCCGGCTGACCCTCGCCGCGATCACCAAGGAGGAGGTCGCGGGCAAGCAGAAGCGGGAGCTGTCCGACGACGAGGTCCTCAAGGTGATCACCCGTGAGGCGAAGAAGCGTCGCGAGGCGGCTGAGGCCTTCGCGCAGGGCGGCCGTGCCGAGTCGGCCGAGCGGGAGAAGGCGGAGGGCGAGGTGCTCGCCGAGTACCTGCCGAAGCAGCTGTCCGACGAGGAGCTGAACGCGATCGTCGCCCAGGCCGTCGAGGAGGCCAAGGCGGCGGGCGCCGAGGGGCCGCGTGCCATGGGTGCCGTCATGAAGATCGTGAACCCGAAGGTGGCCGGCCAGGCCGAGGGCGGCCGCGTCGCCGCCGCGGTGAAGAAGCTGCTTCAGGGCTGAGCGGCTCATCGGGATCAAGGGCTGAGCGGCTCATCGGGATCAAGGGCTGAGTGGCCCATCGGGATCAGGGCTGAGCGGCCCGGCCGAGTCGGGTACGCGGCTCAGCACCGGCCGGCCATGAAGCCGGTCCCTCGCTCTCCACGGCGGCGGGGCCGCACCCTTCCACAGGGTGCGGCCCCGCCGCCGTATCACCGGAGCGCCCCGGCGTCACTGCCGAAGGGGCCTAGCGCCGGCCCCCGGGGCCGTTGCCGTTGGTGCCGCCGTTCGTCTGGCCCTGGAAGAAGTTGCCGGGGAGGGAGATCGTCGGAGTCGGGTTGGGGCCGCCGGTGGTGCCGCCGGTCGCGTTACCGGTCGTACCGCCGTTCGGGCCTCCGTTCAGGCCGCCGATCAGGCCTCCGATCAGCTGTCCTGTCGTGTTTCCGCCGTTCCCCCCGTGCCTGCCGTGGCCCCTTCCCCGGCCGTCCCCGGAGTGGTTGTCGTCGGGGATGTCGACGAGGTTGAAGTTCTCCACGGGCTTGCCCTCGAGGGCGCCGGCCATCATGTCCCGCCAGATCGGGCCGGGGACCTCGCCGCCGAACACCTTGTCGTGCGGTTCACCGCCGATGGTGATGTTGATCATCTTGCGCTTGTGCTGCGGGTCGCCGACCCAGACCGCGCCCGCCATGTTCGGGGTGTAGCCGACGAACCAGGCCGCGTAGCGCTCGTCCGTCGTACCGGTCTTGCCCGCGCTCGGGCGGTCGTCGAGGCCGGCCTGCTGACCTGTGCCGTCCTCGACCACGCCCTTCAGAAGCGTGCTCACGGTGTCGGCGGTCTTCTCGGACATCGCGCGCGAGCAGGTCGACTTCGGCACCGGGAGGGACTTCACGTGGCTGCCGGTCCGCTGCGTGACCGACTCGATGGCGACCGGGGTGCAGTACATGCCGCGCGCGGCGAAGGTGGCGTACGCGTTCGCCATCGTCAGCGGGGACATCTCCTGGGTGCCGAGCGCGATCGAGGGCGCCTGGTCGATCTTGCGGCCGTCGGCGCGCGCCACGCCCATCTTCTTCGCCATGTCGATGACGGGGCAGATGCCGATGTCGCTGATCAGCTGCACGTAGTAGGTGTTGACCGACTTGGCGGTCGCTTCCTTCATGCTGTACGGGCCGTGTTCCGACTCGTTCTCGTTCGTCAGCTTGGCGGGCTTCCTGGGGTCGTTGCGCCACACCTTGCCGTTGCACGCCGAGACGGGGCTCGGGTACGGCATCTCGTACGGCGAGGAGTACTCCTGCGTCGCCGGCGTACCCCCCTCGATGGCGGCCGCCGCGACGATCGGCTTGAACGTCGAACCGGGCTGGTAACCGGCCCCGCCGCCCATGTTCTGGTTCACCGAGAGGTTGATCTCGGTCTCGTGGTCCTTGGCGTTCATGCCGTACGGGCGGGACTGGCCCATGGCGAGGATCTTGCCGGTGCCGGGTTCGACGATCGTCGCGGCCGTCGCCACGGCGTCCGACTTGTAGACGTGGTCCTTGACGGACGCCTGCACCGACTGCTGTGCCTGGGGGTCGAGCGTCGTACGGACGGTCAGGCCGCCCTTGTTCCACAGGCGCGCCCGCGCCTCCTTGGTCTTGCCGAAGACCGGGTCGCTGAGGAAGACGTCGCGCACGTAGTCGCAGAAGAAGCCGGCGCCCTGGACCGCTGTGATGCAGCCGTTCTTCGGGCGGCTGGGGTGCAGTTTGAGCGGCTGCCGCCCGGCCTCGTCGGCCTCCTTCTGGGAGATGTCGCCGAGCTCGGCCATGCGCTGGAGCACGACGTTGCGCCGCTTGGTGGCCTCCGCCTCGTCGTTGACCGGGTCGTAGCGGCTCGGGGACTGCACGATGCCGGCGAGGAGCGCGGCCTCGGGCAGGTCGAGGTCCTTGGCGTGCTTGGAGAAGTACCGCTCGGAGGCGGCCTCGACGCCGTAGGCCTGCTCGCCGAAGAAGGTGATGTTCAGGTAGTTCTCGAGGATCTTCTTCTTGCCGAGCTTGTCCTCGAGCTGGATCGCGTACTTCAGCTCGCGGATCTTGCGGCCCAGGGTCTGCTGGGTGGCCTCGGCGACCTTCGTCGGGTCGTCGCCGGCCTCTTCGATGAAGTAGTTCTTCACCAGCTGCTGGGTGAGCGTGGAGGCGCCCTGCGCGACCCCGCCCTCCTGCGCGTTCTTGTTCAGGGCCCGCAGCACGCCCTTCAGGTCGATCGCGCCGTGCTTGTAGAAGCGCGAGTCCTCGATCGCGACGATGGCCTTCTGCATGTACGGCGAGATGTCCTTGAGGTCCACCACCGTGCGGTCGCGGGAGTAGACGCTCGCGATCTGGTGGCCCTGGGCGTCCAGGATCGTCGTGCGCTGGCTCAGCTGGGGACTCTTCAGGTTGGCCGGGATCTCGTCGAAGCTCTTGACCGAGCCCTTGGCCGCGAGGCCCAGCGCGCCGGCCGCGGGCAGCGCGATACCCGCCAGCACGGCTCCGGCGAGCACACTGACACCGAGGAACTTGGCGGCCTGCTGCGTTGGCGACAGACCACGGCCCGAGCGCTTCTTTGGCATGGAGGCAGCCTAATCCGTACTTATGAGCGTTCCGAGGGAGCGGCTCCCCCTCGGGATGTTCCAGCGCCGGATCGTGATGGCAGCGCGACCTGACCTGCCTACGTTTCCATTTCCCGGACACGCGCGCAGGCCTTGGCCTAAGCTGCTCTCAACTGTCACAGCGGTGCGGTCACGTATCAATACGTCCGGCTACCCCGAATCGTTCCGGAAGTACCCCAGCTTTTTGGTGGGGGCGTGTCCGAATCCGCCTCCTGTGTCACCTGGCGCCCGGTGTGGCGCACCACAGCCGTCCCGGTTTGCCGGGCTGGTCGCATATGTCGCAGGCTCACTCCCGCGGGTGATCTGCCGCTTACCCATAGTCCGTTCGGGCCATTCAAGATTGGGCCCGAAGGGGGTGTTGCGCTGTCCCCGCCTTCCGTAACGTCCTCAACTGGCGGCGGTGAATATGCCGCTGCCGCCGTGGGGGAGCCTCGATTCGGGAGAGGACGGCGCCGGTATGGGCTGGGTAACCGACTGGAGTGCGCAGGCTGCCTGCCGCACTACCGATCCGGATGAACTGTTCGTTCAGGGAGCAGCGCAGAACAGGGCCAAGGCAGTGTGCACCGGATGCCCGGTACGCACCGAGTGCCTGGCGGACGCGTTGGACAACCGCGTCGAGTTCGGTGTGTGGGGAGGCATGACGGAGCGGGAGCGCCGCGCACTGCTGCGCCGGCGGCCCACGGTGACCTCCTGGCGCCGGCTGCTGGAAACCGCCCGCTCGGAGTACGAGCGGGGCGTCGGGATCGTGCCCCTCGACAACGACGAGGTGTACGAGAACTACGCGGCGGTGAGCTGAGGGCACCCCCTTCGACACGGCACAGTCCTCGGAACCGTCCGGCCGGGCGTGAGCCGCGCGAAGCGACGGCCGGACACGCTGCCGGTACGACGGCTTCGCGGGCGCCGGCCACGACGGCTCAGCGCCCGCTGGTACGACGGCTTCATGCGCGCCAGTTACGACAGCTCGGTGCACGCTGCCGGTACGACGGATTCGTGGACGCCGGCCACGACGGCTCCGTGCGCGCTGGTACGACAGCTCCGTGCGCGGCAGCCACGACAGCTCGGTGCGCGCTGGTACGACGGATTCGTGCACGGCGCTGGTACGACCGCTCCATGCGTGCCGGCCATGACCACCCTGTGCCGTCTGGCGCGACGACTTCGTCCACGCGTGTGACGACGGCTCGGCGCGCCTCCGCTACGACGCCTCCGTGCGCCCCGCGGGGCCGGCCGCGAGTCGGTCTCCGATGTCGCGCAGGCCCGCGAGGTCGTGCACGTCGCCGGGCAGTGCGGGCACGTCGACCACCGCCACCTCGGGATGGCGGGCGGTGAAGCGGTCACGCGTGCGCTGCTCGCGCGCCAGCAGGTGCATGCGTTCCGCGTGCAGTCTCAACAGGCCCGCGGTGAGCCGGTCGACGGAGCCTTCCTCGTCGGCGGGGGAGCCTTCCTCGGAAGCGGCGGAACCGGTTGCGGCCTCGGATGCGGGAGATTGTGAACTGCCGTACGTGTCGGGAGAGTTACGAAGTCCAGCTTTCCCGTCCCCCTGATCCACAATGCGGCGGTCCTCAAGATTTTCCGCGGCGGCGAGCGCCCGCTCGGCCGACAGCCGGCCGGCATCGCTGCCGTGGACCCGGTTGAGCACCAGGCCCACCAGCGGCATGTCCTCCGCGGCCAGCCGCTCCACGAAGTACGCCGCCTCCCGCAGCGCGTCCCGCTCCGGCGCCGCCACCACCAGGAACGCCGTACCGGGCGCCTGGAGCAGCTTGTACGTGGCGTCCGCGCGCGTCCGGAATCCGCCGAAGGTGGTGTCCATCGCGGCCACGAACGTCTGGACGTCCTTCAGCAGCTGACCGCCCAGCAGCTTGCCCAGTGTGCCGGTCATCATCGACATGCCGACGTTGAGGAAGGCCATCCCCGCGCGGCCGCCCAGTTTGGCGGGGGCCGTCAGCAGCCGGATGAGCCGGCCGTCCAGGAAGGAGCCGAGCCGCTTGGGCGCGTCCAGGAAGTCCAGTGCGGAGCGGGACGGCGGGGTGTCGACCACGATCAGGTCCCACTCGTCCCTGGCGCGCAGCTGGCCCAGCTTCTCCATCGCCATGTACTCCTGCGTGCCCGCGAAGCCCGCCGAGAGCGACTGGTAGAAGGGGTTCGCCAGGATCGCGGCCGCCCGCTCGGGGTCCGCGTGCGCCTCCACGACCTCGTCGAAGGTGCGCTTCATGTCGAGCATCATGGCGTGCAGTTCGCCGTCGCCCTCGGTGCCCTTCACGCGGCGCGGCACGTTGTCGAGGGAGTCGATGCCCATCGACTGGGCCAGCCGCCTGGCCGGGTCGATGGTGAGGACGACCACCTTGCGGCCCCGCTCGGCCGCCCGCAGGCCCAGGGCCGCCGCGGTCGTCGTCTTGCCGACCCCGCCCGAGCCGCAGCACACCACGATGCGGGTCTTCGGGTCGTCCAGCAGCCGGTCGACGTCGAGCACGCGGGCGGGGGAGAGGCGGCGCGCCCTCTCCCACCCCTCGGCGCCGTCCCGCTCGCCGTCCTCCCACCCGTCGGGTGTCTCCTGTGCCTCGGCCGGGTCCGGACTCATGACAACCCCTGCTTCCGCAGCTCGGTGGCGAGTTCGTACAGGCCCGCCAGGTCCATGCCCTCGGCGAGCAGCGGCAGTTCGTGCAGCGGCAGGCCCAGCTCGCCGAGGACCGCGCGCTGCTCCTGCTCCAGCGCGAACCTCTCGGCGTACTCCGAGGCCTGCTCCAGCAGCGGGGCCACCAGCCTCTCGGCGTTGCCGCCGCGCCGCGCCCCGCCCAGGCCGGCGGCCGACAGGGCCTGCGCAACCGAGGAACGCTCCACGGTCCGTACGAGTTCCAGATCGGCCGCGTCCAACACCTCGGGGCGGACCATGTTCACGATGACCCGGCCCACCGGCAGCCGCGCCGCCCGCAGTTCCGCGATGCCGTCGGCGGTCTCCTGGACGGGCATCTCCTCCAGGAGCGTCACCAGGTGCACCGCCGTTTCCGGCGACTTCAGCACGCGCATCACGGCCTGGGCCTGATTGTGTATGGGGCCGATCTTCGCCAGGCCCGCCACCTCGTCGTTGACGTTCAGGAAGCGGGTGATGCGGCCGGTCGGCGGGGCGTCCATGACGACGTAGTCGTACGTGAAGCGGCCGCTGCGGTCCTTGCGGCGCACCGCCTCGCACGCCTTGCCGGTGAGGAGGACGTCCCGGATGCCGGGCGCGATGGTGGTGGCGAAGTCGATGGCGCCGAGCTTCTTCAGCGCTCTGCCCGCACCGCCCAGTTTGTAGAACATCTGGAGGTAGTCCAGAAGGGCCAGTTCGGGGTCTATGGCGAGGGCGTACACCTCCCCGCCTCCCGGGGCGACCGCGATCTTGCGCTCCTCGTACGGCAACGCTTCCGTTTCGAAGAGTTGTGCGATGCCCTGCCGGCCCTCGACCTCCACGAGAAGCGTCCGCTTCCCCTCGGTCGCGAGGGCCAGCGCGAGGGCGGCGGCGACCGTCGTCTTGCCGGTCCCGCCCTTGCCGCTGACGACCTGGAGCCTGCTCACGTATTCGAGACTAACCAGTCCCGCCGACGGGCACGCGCGAGGCTGTGGACAACGGGGGGCGTAGTCGGTCACACCTGAGCACACAGCCTGTGGACAACGGCGCCACCGGACCCGCCGGTCACAGCGGCTACAGTCGCCCCATGACCAAGTGGGAATATGCAACCGTGCCACTGCTCGTCCACGCCAC
The DNA here is from genome assembly GCF_047340315.1 of Streptomyces sp. AF1A. NCBI lineage: Bacteria > Bacillati > Actinomycetota > Actinomycetes > Kitasatosporales > Streptomycetaceae > Streptomyces > Streptomyces sp. AF1A. The sequence goes on along the minus strand of NZ_JBLEBI010000009.1, from coordinate 23,409 downwards.
GAAGCAGATTCTGGACACCTGGGGCGAGGACGGCTGGGAGCTCGTCCAGGTCGTGCCCGGGCCGAACAACCCCGAGCAGCTCGTGGCCTACCTGAAGCGGGAGAAGCAGGCGTGAGCGCGGTCGAGGCCAAGCTGGCCGAACTGGGACTGACCCTGCCGGAGGTCGTGCCGCCGCTGGCCGCGTACCAGCCGGCCGTGCAGTCCGGGGTGTATGTCTACACCGCGGGCCAGCTGCCCATGGTCGAGGGCAAGCTGCCGGTCACCGGCAAGGTGGGCGCCGAGGTCACGCCGGAGGAGGCCAAGGACCTGGCCCGCACCTGCGCGCTGAACGCGCTGGCCGCCGTGAAATCCGTCGCGGGCGACCTGGACCGCATCGCGCGCGTGGTGAAGGTCGTCGGGTTCGTCGCCTCGGCGGCCGACTTCACCGGCCAGCCCGGCGTCGTCAACGGCGCCAGCGAGCTGCTCGGCGAGGTCCTCGGCGACAAGGGCGTGCACGCCCGCAGCGCGGTCGGCGTCGCGGTGCTGCCGCTGGACGCGCCGGTGGAGGTCGAGATCCAGGTGGAACTCGCCCAGTAGCCCCGCTGACCTCGGGCACCTCTCGAACATTCGCCCTACACGGGATAGCCTCCGGCCATGGCGAACGGTCAGTGGTACCCCCCGGAGTGGCCGGACCGCATCCGCGCGCTCGCGGACGGCACCCTCACCCCGGTGTCACCCAAGCGCGCGGCCACGGTGCTCCTGCTGAAGGACACCGCGGCCGGACCGGCCGTCCACATGCTGCGCAGACGCGCCTCCATGGCCTTCGCCGGAGGCGCGTACGCCTATCCCGGAGGCGGGGTCGACCCGCGCGACGACGACCGGCAGATCCGCTGGACGGGCCCCACGCGCGCGTGGTGGGCCGAGCGGCTCGGCGTCGACGAGACCGGCGCCCAGGCCATCGTCTGCGCGGCGGTGCGCGAGACCTACGAGGAGGCGGGCGTCCTGCTCGCCGGGCCCGGCCCGGACACGGTCGTCGGTGACACCACCGGCGAGGACTGGGAGGCGGACCGCGCCGCCCTGGTCGCGCGCGAGCTGTCCTTCGCCGAGTTCCTGCAGCGGCGCGGCCTGGTGTTGCGCTCGGACCTGCTGGGCGCCTGGACCCGATGGATCACCCCGGAGTTCGAGGCCCGCCGCTACGACACCTGGTTCTTCGTGGCCGCCCTGCCCGCAGGACAGCGCACCCGGAACGCCTCCACCGAGGCCGACCGCACGGTGTGGATCCGGCCCGCGGAGGCCGCCGCCGGGTACGACCGGGGCGAGCTGCTGATGATGCCGCCCACCATCGCCACCCTGCGCCAGCTGGCCCCGTACGGCACCGCCGCCCAGGCCCTGGCGGCCGCCCCCGCGCGCGACATGACACCGGTGCAGGCGCGGGCCCGCCTGGTCGACGGTGAGATCGAGCTGTCGTGGCCCGGGCACGAGGAGTTCACGAAGCACGTCCCGACGGCTCCGACGACCAGCGGTGGAGGCCCCGCATGACCGACGCAAGCGCGCTGCCCGGCCAGCCCAGGGGCGCGGTCGTCTCGGGCCCCGCCACCGAACGGGCCGTCAACGTCCTCGCGCCCAACGCCTCCGCGATGACCCTGGACGGCACCAACACCTGGCTCGTCGCCGAACCCGACTCCGACCTGGCGGTGGTGATCGACCCCGGGCCGCTGGACCCCGGCCATCTGCGGACCGTCGTGGACACCGCCGAGAAGGCCGGCAAGCGGATAGCCCTGACCCTGCTCACCCACGGCCACCCCGACCACGCCGAGGGCGCCGCCCGCTTCGCCGAGCTGACCGGCACGCGTGTGCGTGCCCTCGATCCGGCGCTCCGCCTCGGCGACGAGGGCCTGGCCGCCGGGGACGTGGTCACGGTCGGGGGTCTGGAGCTGAGGGTCGTGGCGACGCCCGGGCACACCGCGGACTCGCTGTGCTTCCATCTCCCGGCCGACCGCGCGGTGCTCACCGGCGACACCATCCTCGGGCGCGGCACGACCGTCGTGGCGCACCCCGACGGACGTCTGGGCGACTATCTGGACTCCCTGCGCCGCCTGCGGTCCCTGACGGTGGACGACGGCGTGCACACCGTCCTGCCGGGTCACGGGCCGGTCCTGGAGGACGCCCAGGGCGCCGTGGAGTTCTATCTCGCGCACCGCGCCCACCGGCTCGCCCAGGTGGAGACGGCGGTGGAGAACGGCTACCGCACCCCGGCCGAGGTCGTCGCCCACGTGTACGCCGACGTGGACCGCTCGCTGTGGCCGGCGGCGGAACTGTCCGTGCGGGCCCAGATGGACTACCTGAGCGAGCACGGGCTGATCTAGTCCTCCGGCCGGGGCGCCTTGGCGCCGTGCACGCGCGCGTACTCGCCGGCGAGCCAGGGCCCGAGGTCGTCCACATACGTGCGCAGGACGTCCGGGTCGCCGGCGGGCTCCTGGCCGTACTCCGCCGCCGTGCGCATCTGTGCCGCCCGAGTGGGGTAGTAGGCGCCGAACACCTCCGCCATCTCGCGCAGGTCGCTGGTCCAGCCGTGCCAGCGGGGCATGACGAGGGTGAAGCCGGTGCGGACGAGGTGCCGTGACATGAAGCGCACCAGCCGCCGCCGGGCCTCGGCGTCCGGCGCGCTCTCGATCCGCTCCCGCCAGCGCGGCAGGTGCCGGGCCAGGTCGCCGTTGGTCTCGCGGGCGAGCCGGGAGTCGGGGCGGTAGCGGGGCAGGCACCCGGCGAGGTCGTCGCCGAGCAACGGGGTGCACAGACAGGCGACGAACCATCCCATGTCGTACCGCTCGAGGTCGCTCAGCAGCCGGGCACGGCTGTACAGCAGCGTGCCCACCCCGTCGATCTGCGGGAACTCCTTGTCCAGGGCCTCGCCCAGGGCCCGTACGGCTTCCCGGTCGGCGTCGGCCGGCTCCTCCCGGAGGGCCACCAGGAGGTCCAGGTCGCTGCGGCCCACGCGCGCGGTGCCGCGCGGGATCGACCCGAAGAGGTAGGCGCTGTGCAGCCGCGCCCCGACGGCGTGCGGCAGCCGGTCACGGGCCGCGGTGACGACCGGGCCGAAGGCGTCGGGCACGCGCGCGAGGGAGCCTTCGCGCTCCATGAAACCCAGGTCGTCGAGGCCGTGCGGGGCGGGAGGCATGCGTTCACTGTGCCCTGAGGGAACCGGCGGCGTAACCGATTTTCGCCGCCGGGCGGTGTGGGGGTTCGCGGCGTCAGCGCGAGCGCCGGCCGGTGTGGGGGTCCGGGCCTCGCGGCGTCAGCGCGAGCGCCGGGCCGAGCGGGGCACCCGCCCCCGTGGCGTCAGCGCGAGCGCTTGGCCAGCCGCTCCACGTCCAGCAGGATCACGGCCCGCGCCTCAAGGCGCAGCCAGCCGCGCTGGGCGAAGTCCGCCAGGGCCTTGTTCACCGTCTCGCGGGAGGCGCCGACCAGCTGGGCCAGTTCCTCCTGGGTGAGGTCGTGGACGACGTGGATGCCCTCCTCGGACTGCACGCCGAAGCGGCGGGAGAGATCCAGCAGGGCGCGCGCCACGCGGCCGGGGACGTCGGAGAAGACCAGGTCGGACATGGCGTCGTTGGTCTTGCGCAAACGGCGGGCGACGGCGCGCAGCAGGGCGCCGGCCACCTCGGGGCGGGCGTTCAGCCAGGGCTGGAGGTCGCCGTGGCCGAGACCGAGCAGCTTGACCTCGGTCAGCGCGGTGGCGGTGGCCGTGCGCGGGCCCGGGTCGAACAGCGACAGCTCGCCGATCAGCTCGCCGGGGCCGACGACGGCGAGCATGTTCTCGCGGCCGTCGGGGGAGGTGCGATGCAGTTTGACCTTGCCCTCGGTGACGACGTACAGCCGGTCACCGGGGTCGCCCTCGTGGAACAGGGAGTCGCCGCGTGCGAGAGTCACCTCGCTCATGGAGGCGCGAAGCTCCGCGGCCTGCTCGTCGTCGAGAGCCGCGAAGAGCGGGTTGCGCCGCAGAACGTCGTCCACGAGTTCTCTCCTTGTCGACCTGCTCAGGGGATCTTGGTCCCCGTGTGCCAGGGGACCGTGTTCCCCATTTTGCCGGACGGTCCAAACAGTGTGATCTGTCACAAGGATGCCGCACAGGTGTCCAGGGGTAAGCGTCAGGGGTCCAATCGGGGGCCGATCTTCCGGGTCCGAGGCGGATGTCGGTGCGTGGCTTTAGGCTGGCCGGGTGTCCAAATCGCCGGTGAGAGCACAGGCAAAGGGGGCTGCGCGGGTGGTTGCACGTCGCGATTCCGCTGTGGGCGAACAAGAGCCCGACGGTGGTGGGAAAACCGGAAAAGCGGCTGAAAATGCCGCGGCCGGTCCTGCCGGGAAGGCCGCGCGGGCGAAGAAGGCCGCCCCGGCCAAGAAGGCGGCCGCTGCGAAGAAGGCGGCCCTGGCCGGAAAGGTCGCTTCGGCCAAAAAGGTCGCCCCGGCCAAGAAGGTCGTCGCCACCGGGAAGGCCGTTGCCGTGAAGAAGGCCGCGCCCGTCAGGAAGGTGGCCGTCAGACCCCCGGCGCGGGAGTCCCGCACCGCCCTGGTCCGCCGCGCCCGCCGGATCAACCGGGAACTGGCCGAGGTGTACCCGTACGCCCACCCCGAGCTGGACTTCGAGAACCCCTTCCAGCTGCTGGTCGCCACGGTGCTCTCGGCCCAGACCACCGACCTGCGCGTCAACCAGACCACCCCCACCCTCTTCGCCCGGTACCCCACTCCGGAGGACCTGGCCGCCGCCGTCCCGGAGGAGGTCGAGGAGATCCTGCGCCCCTGCGGCTTCTTCCGGGCCAAGACCAGGTCGGTCATGGGGCTGTCCAAGGCGCTCGCCGAGGACTACGGCGGCGAGGTCCCCGCGAAGCTGGAGGACCTGGTCGAGCTGCCTGGCGTCGGCCGTAAGACCGCCTTCGTCGTGCTCGGCAACGCCTTCGGCCGGCCCGGCATCACCGTGGACACGCACTTCCAGCGGCTGGTGCGGCGCTGGCAGTGGACCGAGGAGACCGACCCGGACAAGATCGAGGCGGCCGTCGGCGCGCTGTTCCCGAAGAGCGAGTGGACCGACCTGTCCCACCACGTGGTCTGGCACGGCCGCCGCATCTGCCACGCCCGCAAGCCCGCCTGCGGCGCCTGCCCGATCGCCCCGCTCTGTCCGGCCTACGGCGAGGGCGAGACCGACCCGGAGAAGGCGAAGAAGCTCCTGAAGTACGAGAAGGGCGGCTTCCCCGGCCAGCGCCTGAAGCCCCCGCAGGCCTACCTGGACGCGGGCGGCAAGCCGGCGCCGCCGCTGGGGGCCGCGTGACGGAACGATCTCGGTGCCCTCGGGCGTTGGACAGGCAGAACGGGGGGTGGCGATGACGAGGGCCAGTGAGACGCAGGGTGGTCCGGTGACACTCAGCAGGGACGGGCTGCCGGACTGGCTGGACCCGGTGGTGCGCGCGGTGGAGACCATCCAGCCGCTGCAGCTCAGCCGCTTCCTGCCGCCGGAGAACGGCTCGGGCCGGCAGTCGGCCGTCCTGATCCTGTTCGGCGAGGGCGAGCGCGGCCCCGAGCTGCTGCTCATCGAGCGCGCCGGCTCCCTGCGCTCGCACGCCGGCCAGCCGTCCTTCCCGGGCGGCGCGCTCGACCCCGAGGACGGCGACCCGCACGGCGACGGGCCGCTGTGGGCCGCGCTGCGCGAGGCGGAGGAGGAGACCGGCCTCGACCCGTCCGGGGTGCAGCTCTTCGGCGTCCTGCCCCGGCTGTACATCCCGGTCAGCGGCTTCGTCGTCACCCCCGTGCTCGGCTGGTGGCGCGAGCCCAGCCCGGTCGGGGTCGTCGATCCGAATGAAACGGCGCGCGTGTTCACGGTCCCCGTGGCCGATCTCACGGACCCCGCCAACCGCGCCACCACCGTCCACCCCAGCGGGCACCGAGGCCCGGCATTCCTGGTCGAATCGGCTCTGGTGTGGGGTTTCACGGCCGGTGTGATCGACCGCCTGCTGCACTACGCGGGCTGGGAGCGCCCCTGGGAACGGGAGAAGCAGGTCCCGCTCGACTGGCGCTCATGACAGGGTGATCCCCGTGCTGTGTTCTTCCGGGGGACACTGTGCCCCGTTGGCCGCTGCGCGGGGGGCCGGACCCCGGCCGAGCTGTGGGGACCGGAGTGAGTAGGCGAGGCCTGAAGCAGTGAACGTGCTGGACATCCTGTTGCTGGTCGCGGCCGTGTGGTTCGCTGTCGTGGGCTACCGCCAGGGCTTCGTCGTCGGCATCCTGTCGGTGATCGGGTTCCTGGGCGGCGGCCTCGCCGCCGTGTACACGCTGCCCGTCATCTGGGACGCCGTGACCGGCAACGCGAACGTGGGCACCACCGCCGCCGTCGTGGCCGTGGTCGTGGTCATCGTGTGCGCCTCCGTCGGCCAGGCCCTGACCACCCACCTCGGCAACAAGCTCCGCCGGTACATCACCTGGTCGCCGGCCCGCGCCCTGGACGCCACCGGCGGCGCCCTGGTCAACGTCGTCGCGATGCTCCTGGTCGCCTGGCTGATCGGGTCCGCCCTCGCCGGCACCACCCTGCCCACGCTCGGCAAGGAGGTCCGCGGCTCCAAGGTGCTCCTGGGGGTCTCCCGGGCGCTGCCCGCGCAGGCCGACTCCTGGTTCGCGGACTTCTCCTCCATCCTCGCGCAGAACGGCTTCCCGCAGGTCTTCAGTCCCTTCGCCGACGAGCCGATCAAGGACGTCCAGCCGCCCGACCCGGCCCTGGCGGGCAGCTCGGTCGCCACCCGCGCCCAGCGCTCCATCGTCAAGGTCACCGGCACCGCCCACAGCTGCGGCAAGGTCCTGGAGGGTACCGGCTTCGTCTTCGCCGACCGCCGCGTGATGACCAACGCGCACGTCGTGGGCGGTGTCGACGCGCCGACCGTGCAGATAGGAGGCCAGGGCCGCAAGTACGACGCGAAGGTCGTCCTGTACGACTGGAAGCGCGACATCGCCGTCCTCGACGTACCGGACCTGAAGGCGAGCCCCCTGAAGTTCTCCACCCGGGACGCGGCCGGCGGCGACGGCGCGATCGTCGCGGGCTTCCCGGAGAACGGCTCGTACGACGTGCGCGCCGCGCGCGTGCGCGGGCGCATCTCGGCGAACGGCCCGGACATCTACCACCGGGGCACCGTCCGCCGTGACGTCTACTCGCTGTACGCGATCGTCCGCCAGGGCAACTCCGGCGGCCCGCTGCTCACGCCCGACGGCCGGGTCTACGGCGTGGTGTTCGCCAAGTCCCTCGACGACGCCCAGACCGGCTACGCCCTGACGGCGGACGAGATCAGGCCCGACATCGGTCAGGGTCGTACGGCGAACGAGCAGGTGGGTACGGACAACTGCGCGCTGTGATCGGCCGGCGGACGCCGTCAGCCGCGCGGGTGACGCAGGCGCATCGAGACCCAGCGGGCCCGGCGGCGCAGAATGCGCGGGATCCCCACCCTGAGGTCCGCTTCCGCGAGCTGCGGGGTGCCTCGCTGAGGCGTGCTCAGACCGGCGGCAGAGCGGCGGTTGCGGGGTGCGTCACTGTAGTCGTGCGTCCAGCCCATACCCGGACGTGTGCCCCCGCCCCAAGGTCGATAACCGCCTGAGCGACGGCCAATTGGCCTATGCGGAAGGCATGTGGCCGTTCGGGGGACAAGTGTTCAGGAACCGGATACTCCACGCATCGGGCCCGTCACCATGCGGTCACCGGTCGGGCTCGGGATCCTTCAGCCAGTTGACCAGCTCCGCGGAGAAGGCCACCGGGTCCTCCTCGTGCGGGAAGTGACCCAGACCGTCGAACAGCCGCCAGCGGTACGGCGCTTCGACGTACTCGCCGGAACCGGCCGCGCTGCGGGTGCGCGTCACGGGGTCGAGCGAGCCGTGCAGATGCAGCGTGGGCACGCGCACCGGCCGCTTCATCCGGCGGTAGAACTGCACGCCGTCCGGGCGCGCCAGGGAGCGCACCAGCCAGCGGTACGGCTCGATGGCGCAGTGCGCGGTGGACGGGATGCACATGGCGCGCCGGTACGTCGCCAGGGTCTCGTCCTCCGGCGGCTGCGGTCCGGACCACTCCCGGATCAGACGCCCCACCAGTTCCCCGCCCTGGGCGGTGAGTTGACGCTCCGGGATCCAGGGCCGCTGGAATCCCCAGATGTAGGAGCTCGCGGCCGTCTGCCGGGCGTCGCGCAGCATCGCCGCGCGCCAGCGCCTCGGGTGCGGCATCGACACCACGGCGAGGCGCCGGACGAGCTTGGGGCGCATCGCCGCCGCGGTCCACGCCAGATAGCCGCCGAGGTCGTGGCCGACCAGTGCGGCGTCCGGCTCGCCGAGCGAGCGGATGACGCCGGTGACGTCCAGGGCCAGATTGGCGGGGTCGTAGCCGCGGGGCGTGCGGTCGCTGCCGCCCACGCCCCGCAGGTCCATGGCCACCGCCCGGTAGCCGGCGTCCGCGAGGGCCACCAGCTGGTGCCGCCACGTCCACCAGAACTGCGGGAAGCCGTGCAGCAGCAGCACCAGGGGGCCGTCGCCGAGTTCGGCGATGTGGAAGCGGGCGCCGTTCGCGGCGACGTCCCGGTGGATCGGCTTCTGCCCGTGCGGCAGGTCGATCCGTACGACCGAGGGAGCGGCGGGGTCCGTCATGACGACGAGCGTGCCACAGCCTCGATGGCCGCGGGGGTGCGGTCCTCGGACAGCTGAGGGCGCGGGTGGGGCTTGGCGTTCTGCAGGACGCCGGCCGTCTCCTTCATGGACGCGGCCACCTTCTGCGGGCCCCGGCTCTTCTTGGCCTTCTTCGCGAACACCATGCCGACCAGCGCGAGGCCGCCGGCGACGAGCACGTTGGCCGCGAAGGACAGCAGGAAGCAGACCGCCAGGTTCCAGCCGCTCCAGGTCCGGATGCCGTAGGCGAGGGCGAAGTTGAGCATCGGCAGCGAGAACACCAGGACCCCGCCCGCCATCGAGAACGCGCCGCCGCTCGTCGCGCCGCGCTTCACGTCCTGCTTGAGCTGCGCCTTGGCCAGCGCGATCTCGTCGTGCACCAGCGCCGACAATTCGGTCGTCGCCGAGGCGAACAGCTGGCCGATGCTGCGTTCGGCGCCGACCGGGCTGCCGTCGGGTGCGCTCATCGCGTTCTCCCTTACGAGGTTTTACGAGGTGTCTCGTGCCGCAAGTGTGCCGTCATGCTGCGGCCGTCCTGCTCGTCGCGGCCGCCTTGTTTTGTACCGTCTCGTCAGATCATGCCGGACGGTCGTCCTCATCGCCTGCCCCGCCCGGCACTTCCTGAAGCCCGTCGCCCGCCGCGGCCGTCCGCTCGGCGGCGATGCGCCGGTGTTCGGCGGCCTTGCGCTCGTGGATCTCCGCCATGCGCAGGTGGTACGCCGGGTCGTCCTGTTCGTAGACGTCCGGGACTCCGTCGAGGTCCTCGTCGCGTTCCTCCTCCTCGCACAGGCGGCGGTACTTCGCGTTGCGTATCTTCAGCAGCACCGTGGCACACGTCGCCGCGATCAGCGATCCGGTGAGGACGGCCGCCTTCACCTCGTCGCTGAGGACGGGGTCGCGGGCGAAGGCCAGCTCGCTGATGAGCAGCGACACCGTGAAGCCGATGCCGGCCAGCGACGCCACCGCGAAGACGTCGGCCCAGGCGAGGTCCTCGCCGAGGGAGGCGCGGGTGAAGCGTGTGGTCAGCCAGGCGCCGCCGAAGATCCCGATCGCTTTGCCGACGACCAGGCCGAGGACGACGCCGAGCGTCTCCGGCTTGGTGAACACGGCCCCGAGCGCTCCCGGGGAGATCGACACCCCCGCGCTGAACAGCGCGAACAGCGGCACCGCGAGCCCGGCCGACAGGGGCCGCACCAGGTGTTCGATGCGCTCGCCCGGCGAGTGCTCCTCCCCCTCGCGCCTGGTGCAGCGCAGCATCAGGCCCATCGCCACCCCGGCGATGGTGGCGTGCACGCCGCTGTTGTACATCAGCGCCCAGATCACCAGTGCCAGCGGCACGTACACGTACCAGCCGCGCACGCCCTTGCGCAGCAGCAGCCAGAAGACCGCCAGTGCGGCCGCCGCCCCGCCGAGCGCGGCGAAGTTCAGCCGGTCGGTGAAGAAGATCGCGATGATGAGGATCGCGAAGAGGTCGTCGACGACCGCGAGGGTGAGCAGGAAGGCGCGCAGGGCGCTGGGCAGCGCGGTGCCGATCACGGCGAGGACGGCGAGCGCGAAGGCGATGTCGGTGGCGGTGGGCACGGCCCAGCCGCGCAGGGAGCCGCCGTCCGTGAGGTTGGTGAGCGTGTACACGACCGCGGGTACGGCCATGCCGCACAGCGCCGCCACCACGGGCACGGCGGCCGCACTCGGGTCGCGCAGGTCCCCGGCGACCAGCTCGCGCTTGAGCTCGATGCCGGCGACGAAGAAGAACACCGCGAGGAGCCCGTCGGCGGCCCAGTGCGCGACGGAGAGGTGCAGGCCGAGGGCGGCGGGGCCGAAGTGGACGTGGGCGACGGTCTCGTAGCCGTGCCCAAGGACGGGGACGTTCGCCCAGAGCAGGGCCGCGACCGTGGCGAGGAGCAGCAGGACGCCGCCGACGGTCTCCGTGCGCAGCGCGGCCGCGACGAAGGTCCGCTCGGGCAGGGACAGGCGCGCCAGGGCCTTGCTGGCGGTGTGCCGGGTGGGGGGTGCGGCCACGGCGGGGACCTCCGGTGACTGGGCAGGGCGGCATGCATGCCGACCAGACTTCCCGGCGCACCCATGGAGCGTGTCGCGTCCTCGACGCTTTGCTTAGTTTACCTAATGTGGGGTGGGCCGGTCCCGGTGATCTTCACGGTAGACGCAAAAGGGGCACCCGGCGCGTTTACGGCCGGGTGCCCCAGGTGGTGCCGGGCCCTGCTCAGTCCTCGCTCGGCGCGGCCGGCAGCTTGGCCTGGATCAGGTCCATGACGGTCGAGTCGGTCAGCGTGGTGACGTCACCGAGCTGGCGGTTCTCGGCCACGTCGCGCAGCAGCCGGCGCATGATCTTGCCGGAGCGGGTCTTGGGCAGCTCGGCCACGGGCAGGATCCGCTTGGGCTTGGCGATCGGGCCGAGTGTGGCGCCCACGTGGTCGCGCAGCTCGGGGACGAGCGCCTCGGTCTCCGCCGCCGTACCGCGCAGGATGACGAACGCGACGATCGCCTGGCCCGTGGTCTCGTCGGTGGCACCGACGACGGCCGCCTCGGCGACCGACGGGTGCGAGACGAGCGCCGACTCCACCTCGGTGGTGGAGATGTTGTGCCCGGACACGAGCATCACGTCGTCCACCCGGCCGAGCAGCCAGATGTCGCCGTCGTCGTCCTTCTTCGCCCCGTCACCGGCGAAGTACTTGCCCTCGAACCGGGACCAGTAGGTGTCGACGAACCGCTGGTCGTCGCCCCAGATGGTGCGCAGCATCGAAGGCCACGGCTCGGTCAGCACCAGGTAGCCACCGCCGCCGTTGGGCACCTCGTTCCCCTCGTCGTCCACGACGGTCGCGCTGATGCCGGGCAGCGGGGTCTGCGCGGAACCGGGCTTCGCGGAGGTGACGCCGGGCAGCGGCGAGATCATCATCGCGCCGGTCTCGGTCTGCCACCAGGTGTCCACGACGGGAGTCCTGTCGGCGCCGATGTTCTTCCGGTACCAGATCCACGCCTCGGGGTTGATCGGCTCGCCGACGGAGCCGAGGACGCGCAGGCTGCTCAGGTCGAACTTGGCGGGGATGTCGTCGCCCCACTTCATGAACGTCCGGATCGCGGTCGGCGCGGTGTAGAGGATCGTGACCTTGTACTTCTGCACGATCTCCCAGAACCGGCCCTGGTGCGGGGTGTCCGGCGTGCCCTCGTACATGACCTGCGTCGCGCCGTTGGCCAGCGGACCATACACGATGTACGAGTGGCCGGTGACCCAGCCGACGTCGGCCGTGCACCAGTACACGTCCGTCTCCGGCTTGAGGTCGAAGACCGACCAGTGGGTGTACGCGCACTGGGTGAGGTAGCCGCCGGAGGTGTGCAGGATGCCCTTGGGCTTACCCGTCGTACCGGAGGTGTAGAGGATGAACAGCGGGTGCTCGGCCTCGAACGCCTCCGGGGTGTGCTCGGCGGACTGGCGCCCGACCAGGTCGTGCCACCACACGTCCCGCTCGTCGTGCCAGGCCACGTCCTGCCCGGTGCGGCGCACCACGAGTACGTGCTCGACGTTGTCGACCTTGCCGATCGCCTCGTCCACGGCCGGCTTCAGCGCGGACGGCTTGCCCCGCCGGTAGCCGCCGTCGGCGGTGATGACGACCTTGGCGTCCGCATCCTGGATGCGGGTCGCGAGCGCGTCCGCGGAGAAGCCGCCGAAGACGACCGAGTGCGCGGCGCCGATCCGCGCCGAGGCAAGCATCGCGATCGCGGTCTCCGGGATCATCGGCATGTAGATCGCGACCCGGTCGCCCTTGCGGACACCGAGCTCCAGGAGGGCGTTGGCGGCCCGGGAGACCTCGTCCTTCAGCTCCGCGTAGGTGATCGCGCGGCCGTCGCCGGGCTCCCCCTCGAAGTGGATGGCGACGCGGTCCCCGTGCCCGGCCTCCACATGCCGGTCCACGCAGTTGTACGCCACGTTCAGCGCGCCGTCCTTGAACCACTTGGCGAACGGCGGATTCGACCAGTCCAGCGTCTCGGTGGGCTCCTTGGCCCAGGTCAGTCGGCGGGCCTGCTCGGCCCAGAAGCCGAGCCTGTCAGCCTTGGCCTGTTCGTACGCCTCCGCCTTGACGTTGGCGTGCGCGGCCAGGTCGGCGGGGGGCGCGAACCTGCGTTCTTCCTTGAGCAGGTTGGCCAGGCTCTCGTTGCTCACGACATCTCCCTTTCGAAGGGTGTCCGATGTGTCCCAGGCCACAGCTCATCAGACGCGGGGGGCCGATGACAAGGGTCGACGGCAAAATTGGTTTAGACCTGTCCCGTGTCAGTGTGCCTCGGGCGTGCCGACGGGGTGTCCTGTCCCTCATACCGGAGTGTGCACCTCATCCCCTCCCGTCACCTTCTCGAACACCGCGCCCTCTCCCGCCCCGTCGAGCAGATACGCCTGCGCCTCGCCGACGTGGAAGTACATCCCGTGCAGCTCCAGCTCGCCCCTGGCCAGCGCCCGCGCGACCGGGGCGTGGGCCCGCAGGTGCTCCAACTGCTGGACCACGTTGGCCAGGCACAGCCGCTCGACCGCGTCCGCGGGCGCCCGCCGGTCGAACCGGGGACCGGCGTCGCGGTCGCCGGTCGTCCGGGCCAGGCTCGGCAGCCCGTGCCGCAGCCACCGCCGCAGCGGCGTGCCGGCGCCGCCCGGCTCGGCGGTCAGCAGCGCCTGCATCGCGCCGCACCCGGAGTGCCCGCACACCGTGATCGAGCGCACCCCGAGGACGTCCACCGCGTACTCGACGGCGGCCGCCACCGAGTCGTCGCCGTGCTCCTCGCCCGGCAGCGGCACCAGGTTGCCGATGTTGCGGACGACGAACAGATCGCCCGGACCGCTGGCGGTGATCATCGACGTGACGAGCCGGGAGTCGGCGCAGGTGAGGAAGAGCTGTGCGGGCCGCTGGCCCTCCCGGGCGAGCCGCGCCAGCTCCCCCCGCACCAGCGGCGCGGTGTTGCGCTGGAACGAGCCGATGCCACGGGCCAGTTCCCGGCCGGCCGGGGCGCCGGAGGCCGCGACGAAGCACGAGCGGTGGTCGCGCCAGGGCGTCCAGGGGCGGCACCGGCACTCCGTCGAGGAGGTGATCGGCCCGGCGGTCCGGATTCCGCCGCGCCGGCCGCGCAGCTCGGCCGTACCGCCCCGGGCGGCGTGGGCGCTGCGCCAGTCCTGCAGTGACTCGTACGCCGCGTGGTCCATGAACGACCCGTCCAACTCCACCACGGCGTGGGCGCCCTGGGGTACGAGATGCAGGGCTCTGCTGAGCCGGGGCACCGCGAGGAACGTCAGCTGGCCTCGGATGCGCAGGTGATGGACTCCCTCCCTCATTTCGTGGGTGATGCGGGTGTGGGCGAGGCGGTTGAGGGCGAGGGCGACCGCCACGGCGACTCCGAGGAGCACGCCCTGCAGGACGCCGAGGAGCGCCACGCCGAGTGCGGTCGCGGCGTAGACCGCCACTTCTCGGTGGCGCGTCACCGAGCGGATGTGGTGCAGGGACACCATCTGGATACCGACGGCCATCACCAGAGCGGCGAGGGAGGCGAGCGGGATCTCCTCCAGCACCGGGACCGTCAGCAGCGCGGCGACTACTACGAGAACGCCGTGCAGCATCGTGGAGTTCCGGCTGACGGCACCTGATTTCACGTTCGCGGTACTGCGCACCGCGACGCCCGCGACCGGCAGCCCGCCGAGTGCCCCGGAGACGACATTGGCGGCGCCCTGGCCCAGGAGCTCCCGGTCGAGGTGGGAGCGGCCGACGCGGGACTGCGGTCCGGGGCGGGCGGCGACCAGCTTGTCCACGGCCACCGCACCGAGCAGCGACTGCACGCTGCACACCAGGGTGGTGGTGAGCACGGCGGCCGCGATGCCGAGCGCCGGCCCCTGGGGCAGTCCGGCCAGGGCGTGACTGCGCCAGGACGGCAGGTCGACCCGCGGCAGGGAGAGGCCGGTCAGGGAGGCGGTCGCGGTCGCCCCGGCGACGGCGACGAGGGCGGCCGGCACCCTGCGGAGCAACCGGCCGGCCCGGCCCGGAAGGCGCGGCCAGGCCAGCAGCAGCGCCAGGGTCAGCGTGCTCATGGAGACGGCAGCCGGGTGCAGGTGGGCCAACTGGGCCGGCAGCGCCCGCAGGTTGGCGAGGACGGAGCTGTCCGGGCTGCCGCCGAGGACGATGTGCAGCTGGGCGACGGCGATGGTGACGCCGATCCCGGCGAGCATGCCGTGCACCACCGCCGGGCTGACCGCGAGCGCGCCGCGCGCCACCCGCAGGCAGCCGAGGCCGAGTTGGACGAGACCGGCGAGGACGGTGATGCCGCAGGTCGTCCGCCAGCCGTAGCGCTGGATCAAGTCGGCGGTGACCACGGTGAGTCCCGCGGCGGGGCCGCTCACCTGCAGCGGGCAGCCGCCGAGCCGGCCCGCGACCAGTCCGCCCACGGCCGCGGCGACGAGTCCGGCGCGCAGCGGGGCGCCGGTGGCGAGGGCGATGCCCAGCGAGAGTGGCAGGGCGATCAGGAACACGGCGATGGACGCGGACAGGTCGGCGCCTTCCACCGGGAAGGCGCGCCGGCGTCCGGGGGCGGACCGGTGCGGCGATCGGGGGTGGTCGGCGTGTGGGGGTGCGCAGGCTGGCATGGTCCCGTCTCCTCCGGGGCGGTGCGGCGGCGGGATGGAGTAATGCCCCGTAAAAGGAAGGTAATGCCACGTAAAGGGCATGCATAGCTTTTCGTGGCAAATGGCCCATCAGATCCCTCTCACGAAGGAACTAATCATTTGATCGGCTTGTCGTACTAATTCCTTCTCGACCCCGTGCGATCTTGTCGAGGCTGCCGGTGCAAACCCGGCACGACACCGCAAAGAGTCCTCGTCAGCGTTCGTCTGAGAGAAGGAAGAAGGTGGGCGGAACATGGCCGCCACCCAGAGGATCGCCGTCGGCACCATGATCGCCGCGGCATGCGCTGCATCGCTCGCCGGTTGCGGGACCGGCTCCCACGGTTCCAAGGAAGGGGCGTCCGGCCCGCGGAAGGGGGCGCCGGCCCCCCAAAGCGTGCTCCGGCTCATCGGTGACGGATCCACCTCGTACACCGGCGCGCAGCCCCATCTGCCCAGACCCGAGCGGCTGAAGCCCGGTCAGAAGCCCCCGCAGTTCGTCGTCTTCTCCTGGGACGGCGCCGGCGAGGACAGCCAGAAGCTGTTCTCGCACTTCCGCAAGGTCGCCAAGGAGAACCACGCCAACATGACGTTCTTCCTCAGCGGCGTCTATCTGCTCCCCGAGGAGAAGCGCGACCTGTACAAGCCGCCGCAGCACTCGCCGGGCAGCTCCGACATCGGCTTCAACGACCAGCAGGGCATCGCCGACACCGTCAAGCAGGCGCGGTTGGCCTGGCTGGAGGGCAACGAGATCGGCACCCACTTCAACGGCCACTTCTGCGGGCCCGACGGCGGGGTCGGCACCTGGTCGGTGGACGAGTGGAAGAGCGAGATCCGCCAGGCCAAGCAGTTCGTGAAGTCCTGGAAGACCAACACCGGCATGAAGAACGCGGCCCCGCTGCCGTTCGACTACGACAAGGAGCTGATCGGCGCCCGCACCCCCTGCCTGGAAGGGCAGAAGAACTTCATGAAGGCGGCCCGCCAGTTGGGCTTCCGCTACGACTCCAGCGGTGTGAACAACCAGGTCTGGCCCAAGAAGAAGGAGGGCCTGTGGGACCTGTCGATGCAGCTGGTGCCCTTCCCGGGCCACAGCTATGAACAACTGACCATGGACTACAACTTCATGGTCAACCAGTCCGGCACCCGGACCCAGGGCGACCCCGACAAGTTCGACACCTGGGGCGACCAGATGCGTGACGGCCTCATCAAGGGCTTCTACCGGGCCTATGACGGCAACCGCGCGCCACTGATCATCGGCAACCACTTCGAGTCCTGGAACGGCGGCACCTACATGCGCGCCGTCGAGGACGTGGTGAAGGAGGTGTGCAACAAGCCCGACGTGCGCTGCGTCTCCTTCCACGAGCTGGTCGACTGGCTGGACGCCCAGGACCCGAAGACCCTGGAGAAGCTGCGCACCCTGGACGTGGGCGAGGCCCCCAAGCAGGGGTGGGCGTCCTTCCTCGCCGCACGTCCGGCCCCGGCGCCCAAGGGCGTACCCGGGGCGCCGGCGGTGAAGGGGTAGGAGTCAGACGGGAGTTGCCAGACTCTCGCCGAGCACGAAGGCGGGGTCGATCTGCGCCGCCAGGTCGGCCCCGGTGCGCTCGTTGCCCCACGCCTCGGCGTTCTTCAGGTGGAAGTGCACCATCTGCCGGGTGTAGCGCTCCCAGTCTCGGTGTTCGTACGTGGCGTCCACGGCGGCCCTGAGGGCCTGCAGGGCCCGGGCGTTGGCCTCCTCCAGGAGGTCGAACCGGGGCGGACGGCCTTTCTCCATGGCCCGCACCCAGTCCGAGCGCCCGACCGTGACCAGCAGGTCGTCGCCGACCTCCGCGCGCAGGAAGTCGATGTCGTCCTGCTCCTGGATCTTGTTGCCGACGACCTTCAGGGCGACGCCGAAGTCACGGGCGTACTCCTTGTACTGGCGATAGACGGAGACCCCCTTCCGGGTCGGCTCGGCGACGAGGAACGTCATGTCGAAGCGGGTGAACATGCCGGACGCGAAGGAGTCCGAACCCGCGGTCATGTCGACCACCACGTACTCGTCGGGGCCGTCGACGAGGTGGTTCAGGAACAGCTCCACCGCTCCCGTCTTGGAGTGGTAGCAGGCGACCCCCAGGTCGGCGTCCGTGAAGGGGCCGGTGACCATCAAACGGACGGCGCCGCCGTCGAGTTCCACGGGCCGCGCGCAGGCGTCGTACACCGGGTTGGGCTCGCGCACCCGGACCAGGCGCGAGCCCTCGCCCGGCGGGGTGGTCTTGATCATCGTGGCGGCGGAGGCGATGCGCGGGTTGGTTCCGCGCAGGTAGTCCTTGATCAGCGGCAGCCGTTCGCCCATCGCGGGCAGTGCGGCCGCCTCGGTCTCGCCGAGACCCAGTGCGGGGCCGAGGTGCTGGTTGATGTCCGCGTCGATCGCGACGACGGCGGCCCCGGCCGCCGCGAGATGGCGGATGAAGAGGGAGGAGAGGGTGGTCTTGCCGCTCCCGCCCTTCCCGACGAAAGCAATTTTCATGTTCACCAAGAGTAGTCGATCGATAGCTGTGCGTGGCATGGATCAGTGAAGAAGACCACTCCTTCGTGGGGTCTGACGGTCGGGTGCGTAATGTCGTACTCATGAGTACGACAGGCGCGACCGCCGATCCGCTCGCCGCCCTGGGCTCGCTGCCCGGTGTGGCGGAGTCCGTGGAGTCCGTGCGCAAGGCCGTGGACCGGGTCTACGGACACCGGATCATGCGGCGCCGCAGCAACGAGATCACCTCCGAGGCGGCCCTGCGCGGCGCCCGCGGCTCGGCGGCGCTCAGCGGCGCCGACTGGGCTCTGGAGGAGGTGCGGCGGCGCACCGACTTCGGCGCCGACGAAGACGCGCGCGTGGTGGGCGGTGCGCTGCGGTTGACGGCGGAGGCGGGGCAGCTGCTGTCCATCTGGCGCCAGTCGCCCCTCAGGGTGCTGGCCCGGCTCCATCTGGTGGCCGCCGCGAGCAAGGACGACCGGGTCGGCAGGCCGCGGCAGGGCGGCGAGGCGGTGGACGAGCCGCTGATCGAGCTGCCGCTGCCGGACGCCCGGGAGGTCTCGGGCCGCCTGGAGGGGCTGGCGGAACTGATCGTCGCGGGCACCTCGGCGCCGGCCCTGGTCACGGCCGCCGTGGTGCACGGCGAGCTGCTCGCGCTGCGTCCCTTCGCCTCGTACAACGGGCTGGTCGCACGCGCGGCCGAGCGGATCGTGCTGATCGGCAGCGGCCTGGACCCGAAGGCGGTCTGCCCGTCCGAGGTCGGCCACGCCGAACTGGGGCGCGCTTCCTATCTGGCGGCGCTGGAGGGGTACGTCTCCGGCACCCCCGAGGGCATGGCGGCCTGGATCGCCCAGTGCGGCAGGGCGGTGGAGCTGGGTGCGCGCGAGTCGACCGCGGTGTGCGAGGCGCTGCAGCGCGGCGCGGCCTGAGCGCACCTCCCCCTGACACGGGTTGCGGCGGTACGAGTGCTCGTACCGCCGCTGGCATGATCACCGGGTTACCAAGCGTCCTCGATATTCGCCCATCAGGTCGGGATGCTTTGCCCGTCACCTGGTGCGGCTGGCCCGTAATCGACGGGTCGACGTCGCGTGGGTGCCCGGTGTTCATGCGAGGTCCGCAGGGCCAAGTGCGTAGTAGTAGGGGATCCTCTCGGATGTCCTTTGGTCTCGCGGGCCTGATTTCTTTGTACCGCGGGCCAGGAGCAAGCGGAAGCCCTGCCCGCACTTCTTTACTTTCAGGTTCAAACAGGGGTGAAACGGACACAGGTCAGTCGGTGCCCCGGCGCCGGCTGGCGTACCAGACGAGGCCGGCGGTCGCGGCCGCCGCTCCAATGGCCGCCGCCGCGACCAACGCGGGGCGCGGCGGCACCGAGAGCGTGGGCAGCCGCTTCTTCAGCGGTACGGGGCGGCGGAACTCCAGCACCGGCCAGCCGCGCGCGACCGCCTCGCGGCGCAGCGCGCGGTCCGGGTTCACGGCGTGCGGATGGCCGACCGCCTGGAGCATCGGGAGGTCGGTCGCCGAGTCGCTGTAGGCGTAGCAGTGCTCGAGGTCGTAGCCCTCGGAGGCGGCCAGATCGCGGATCGCCTCGGCCTTGGTGGGGCCGTACGCGTAGTACTCCACCTCCCCGGTGAAGCAGCCGTCCTCGCCGACGACCATGCGGGTGGCCACCACTCGGTCCGCGCCCAGGAGCTCGCCGACCGGCTCGACCACCTCGGCGCCCGAGGTGGACACGATCACCACGTCCCGTCCGGCCGTGTGGTGCTCCTCGATGAGGGAGGCGGCCTCGTCGTAGATGATCGGGTCGATCAGGTCGTGCAGGGTCTCGGCGACGATCTCCCGCACCTGCTGCACGTTCCAGCCCCGGCACAGCGTCGACAGGTACTCGCGCATGCGCTCCATCTGGACGTGGTCGAGTCCGCCGACCAGGAAGACGAACTGGGCGTATGCGGTACGCAACGCGGCCCTGCGGTTGATCAGCCCGCCTTGGTAGAAGGACTTGCTGAAGGTGAGCGTGCTCGACTTCGCAATGACCGTCTTGTCCAGGTCGAAGAAGGCCGCTGCGCGGGGCAAGGAGTGGTTTTCCACGTCCCTGAGCATAGGCGCCCACCATTCGGCGTAAGCTGGGGCGCGTGGGTTTGCCTGAGAGGGCTCTCGGGTACACCATGGAAGTCACGGATCGTTCGCGACCGTGCTAACCCGGTCCGGCTCCTCCCCCCCCCGAGTCGGCCGTGGGGACGACCCCCGCTCTCCCCCCCGGCGGGGGTCGTCGCATGTCCGGACGGGTTTTTCCGCTTTCATCCCTTCTTTACGCGACTGTGCGGTCCGCGCTGTGATGCCGCGGGCCGCCGCTCGGCGTGCCCGCGATTCGTGACGCACCGTAATTGCGGGACTGCTCTGTGGAAGTCGTACACGGATCAGTACATGGGTCACCGGTATGGGTGACGGGGATATTCACAGGCTCGAAGTTGTCCACCGTTTTCGACCAAGATCCACACGATTTCGGGGGATCGCTGCACCGTGATTCCAGCGCGCTCCCGCCACGGCGAGTTCATCGCCGGTTCCGATTGCGGGGACGCGTATGGCCGGTTCCTATCGGCCGCTCATATGGGGGCCGCTTGCCGGTTCTTCACATGTCCGGGATTCGCGTGGCCGCAGGGGCTGCGCGGACCACGCAGCGAAGGGGGAACACACGTGTCCGGAACCGTCACCCACGACCCGCGGCCCGCCGCCGGAGGGCGGCCGCTCATCGTCACCGAGGACACGGAGCTGCTGGACGACCTGCTGCGCCTGTGCGCGGCCGCCGGTGCCACACCCGAGGTGCGCCCCGGCCCACCGGACATCGGTGACGGCTGGGAAGCGGCCCCGCTCGTCCTGGTCGGGGACGACGCCGTCCGCCGGGTGCGCGGGGCCACGCGCCGGCGCGGAGTGGTGCTGGTCGGCCGCGACCAGGACGACTCGGGGGTGTGGAAACGAGCCGTCGAGATCGGCGCCGACCACGTCCTGATGCTCCCGGACGGCGAGCAGTGGCTGGTCGACCGGATCGCCGACGTCGCCGAGGGGGTCGGCCGCCCCGCCCTCACCGTCGGCGTGATCGGCGGCCGGGGCGGGGCCGGCGCGTCCACGCTGTCCTGCGCGCTCGCCGTCACCTCCGCGCGCGAGGGACTGCGCACCCTGCTCGTGGACGCGGATCCGCTCGGCGGCGGACTCGACGTACTCCTCGGCGGCGAGAGCGCCGAGGGACTGCGCTGGCCCGCCTTCGCCGCCTCCCGGGGCCGGGTCGGCGGCGGCGCCCTGGAGGAGTCGCTGCCCGAACTGCACTCCCTGCGGGTGCTCAGCTGGGACCGCGGCGACTGCGTCGCCGTTCCGGCCCAGGCCGTGCGCGCGGTGCTCGCCGCCGCCCGGCGGCGCGGCGGCACGGTCGTGGTCGACCTCCCGCGCCGCCTCGACGACGGGGTCGGCGAGGCCCTTGCCCAGCTCGACCTCGCGGTGCTCGTCGTGCCGGCCGAGCTGCGGGCGGTCGCGGCCGCCGGGCGGGTCGCCTCCGCCGTCGGCATGGTCGTGCGCGACCTGCGGGTGGCGGTGCGCGGGCCGTACGCGCCCGGCCTCGACGACCGGGAGGTGGCCCGGCTGCTGGGCCTGCCGCTGGCCGGGGAGGTGCCCGTCGAACCCTCGCTGCTGCGCCCGCAGGGCGGCGGCAAACCACCCGGGGCGACCGGACGCGGGCCGCTCGCCCGCTTCTGCCTGAACTTCTGGGAGCGTGCGCTCGCCGAGGCGGGAGCCACCCGATGACGCTTCCCGGACTCGACCGGACCGACGGTGCGGCCCTGCTCGACGGCGTCCGCCGCTGGCTGGCCGAGAGCGGCGCCGAGCCCACCCCGGCGCGGGTGGCCCAGGCACTGCGCGAACAGGGCCGGGTGCTCGGCGACGCCGAAATCCTCGGCGCGGCCGAGCAGCTCAGGTCCGAACTCGTCGGCACAGGCCCCCTGGAACCGCTGCTCGCCGACCCCGACGTCACCGACGTCCTGGTGTCCGCCCCGGACCGGGTGTGGGTGGACCGTGGCGGCGGGCTGGAACTGACGCCGGTGACCTTTCCCGACGCGGCGGCGGTACGACGCCTGGCGCAGCGGCTGGCCGCGGTGGCCGGACGCCGGCTGGACGACGCCCGGCCCTGGGCGGACGCCCGACTGCCCGACGGCACCCGGCTGCACGCGGTCCTGCCCCCGGTGGCCGTCGGCTGCACCTGCCTGGCGCTGCGGGTGGTACGGCCCCGGGCCTTCACCCTCGGCGAACTCGTCGCGGCCGGCACGGTGCCGCCCGGCGGCGACCGGATCCTGAGGGCGCTGCTGGCGGCCCGGCTGTCCTTCCTCGTCAGCGGCGGCACCGGCAGCGGCAAGACGACTCTGCTCAGCGCGCTGCTGGGCCTGGTCGGACCGGGCGAGCGGATCGTGCTGGCCGAGGACTCGGCCGAGCTGAGACCGGACCATCCGCACGTCGTCCGGCTGGAGACCAGGCCCGCGAACCAGGAGGGCGCCGGCCTGGTCACCTTGGAGGACCTCGTGCGCCAGGCGCTGCGCATGCGGCCCGACCGGCTGGTCGTCGGCGAGGTGCGCGGACCCGAGGTGGTGCACCTGCTCGCAGCGCTCAACACCGGCCACGAAGGCGGTTCGTGCACTGTTCACGCCAACGCCGCCGGGGATGTGCCGGCCCGGTTGGAGGCGCTGGCCACGGCCGCTGGGCTGGACCGCGCTGCCCTGCACAGCCAACTGGCGGCCGCCCTCTCCGTGGTGATCCACCTCGAGCGGGGCCGGTCCGGGCGGCGTCGGATCGCCGAGGTGCATGTGCTCGAGCGGGACGCCACGGGACTGGTGCGGACCGTACCGGCCCTGCGCTGGGGCGAGCGGGCCTTCACGCGGGAGCGCGGCTGGGAGCGGCTGCGGGATCTGCTCGGTGCGGGTGAGTTCGGGGACGAGGGAGAGAGGGGACGCAAGTGACCGGTTACATGACCGGTGAAATGACCGGTGAGATGTCCATGGGGGCCGCGCTGATCTGTCTCGGGGCGCTCGCCTGGCTGCTGGGCGGACGGCACTACGGGGTACGCAGGGCGCGGCTGCTGTTCGCCGGCGGCGGGGCGGTGGCGACCGGGCCGCCGACCGCGGATCAGCTCCTGTCCGAGCTGAGGCGGCTGTGCGGCCGATGGGGAGCCGAATGGTGGGCGCTGGCGGCCGGGCTGGTGCTCGCGGTGCTGGGCGCCTCGGTGATCCCGGCCGTCGCGGGGGCGGCCGGAGTGCCCGTGCTGCGGCGGGTGCGGCTGGCCCAGCAGGCGAGGCGCACCCGGGAACGGCGGGCCGATGCGGTGATCGCCCTGTGCGGGGTCCTCGCCGGGGAGGTGCGCGCCGGACGGCAGCCCGGCGAGGCGCTGCTGCGGGCGGCACAGGACTCCGGCGGGCTCGGCGACGCGCAGGCGGCCGTGGTCGCCGCCGCCCGATTCGGCGGGGACGTGCCGGGCGCGCTCGCCGTGGCGGCACGGCAGCCGGGCGCCGAGGGCCTGCCCGGGCTGGCCGCCTGCTGGCGGGTGGCCGTCGACCAGGGCGCCGGACTCGCGGCC
>NZ_JBLEBI010000089.1:0-26427 GCF_047340315.1 Streptomyces sp. AF1A | reverse complement strand
GGGGCCCTGAGCCACCCGGCGGGACCACCGCTTCCCGCCCGCCTGGACCTGTCGGTCGAGAGGGCGCGGCCGCGCGCGCCGGGTGAAGGCCGGGTCCGGGGGCGGAGCCCCGGGGCGGGAGCAGCCCGGCCCAGGTCGCTTGCCACAGCCGTTACGCTGGATGCGTGGCAGTCGTCGATGTATCCGAAGAGCTGAAGTCCCTCTCCTCGACCATGGAGTCGATCGAGGCCGTCCTGGACCTCGACAGCATGAGGGCACAAATCGCCGTGCTTGAGGAGCAGGCGGCGGCGCCGTCCCTGTGGGACAACCCGGACGAGGCGCAGAAGATCACCAGCAAGCTCTCCCACCTCCAGGCCGAGGTCAGGAAGGCGGAGGCGCTGCGCGGCCGGATCGACGACCTCGCGGTCCTCTTCGAGATGGCCGAGGAGGAGAACGACCCGGACACCCGCGCCGAGGCCGAGTCCGAGCTGACCGCCGTGCGCAAGGCGCTGGACGAGATGGAGGTCCGCACCCTCCTGTCCGGCGAGTACGACTCCCGTGAGGCGCTCGTCAACATCCGCGCCGAGGCCGGCGGCGTCGACGCCGCCGACTTCGCCGAGAAGCTCCAGCGCATGTACCTGCGCTGGGCCGAGCAGCGCGGCTACAAGACGGAGCTCATCGAGACGTCGTACGCCGAAGAGGCCGGCATCAAGTCGACCACCTTCGCCGTGCAGGCGCCGTACGCCTACGGCACCCTCTCCGTCGAGCAGGGCACGCACCGCCTGGTGCGCATCTCGCCCTTCGACAACCAGGGCCGCCGCCAGACCTCCTTCGCCGGTGTCGAGGTGCTGCCCGTCGTGGAGCAGTCCGACCACGTCGAGATCGACGAGTCCGACCTGAGGATCGACGTCTACCGGTCCTCCGGCCCCGGCGGCCAGGGCGTCAACACGACCGACTCCGCGGTCCGCATCACGCACCTCCCGACCGGCATCGTGGTCTCCTGCCAGAACGAGCGCTCCCAGATCCAGAACAAGGCCACGGCGATGAACGTCCTGCAGGCCAAGCTGCTGGAGCGGCGCCGGCAGGAGGAGCAGGCCAAGATGGACGCCCTCAAGGGCGACGGCGGCAACTCCTGGGGCAACCAGATGCGTTCGTACGTGCTGCACCCGTACCAGATGGTCAAGGACCTGCGCACCGAGTACGAAGTGGGCAACCCCGAGGCCGTGTTCAACGGTGAGATCGACGGGTTCCTCGAGGCCGGGATTCGCTGGCGCAAGCAGCAGGAGAAGTAACTTTGTCGACATGACCAACTGCCGCCCCAGAGGCGGCAGTTGTCGTTTGTCTGGGTTTTACATCACACTCACAGACTTCAACTCCCCCCAAACGCCCCCCTGGTGGACATTGCGCGCGCAACGGCCTTGACGTTGCTTTGAAAAATCGGAAGGGTGAAGCGTGGCATGCGTACTTTGGGGCGCATGTGAACCGGGGGAAAGAGCTGACTTCGTCATTGGCTGCCTCCGTCGATCACGGCACGCCCCACGCCGCCTCATTGACGATCAGCTACTGGGGGTAGCAACCACATGACCAAGAAGACGCGGATCCGGGTCGCGCGGATAGCCGCCGGTGCCGTGATCGCGGCCGGGGCGTCACTGACCGCCGCCGGCGCGGCCTCCGCCCTGGACCTCGACGTCCAGGCGGGCCCGATCAGCCTCGGCGTCGCCGCCGATGGCCACGACGACGGTGGCAACACCGACGGGGGGAACACTGACGAGGGCAACACCAACGGTGGCTGCACGCTCGGCATCTGCACCGATGGTGGCCAGACCACGGACGGCGGCCAGACGACCGATGGCGGTCAGACGACCGATGGCGGCCAGACCACGGACGGCGGCCAGACCACCGATGGCGGTCAGACCACGGACGGCGGCCAGACCACGGACGGCGGCCAGACCACCGATGGCGGTCAGACCACGGACGGCGGCCAGACCACCGGCGGCGGTCAGACGGACGGTGGCCAGAACGGTGGCCAGACCAGCGGTGGCCAGACCAGCGGTGGCCAGACCAGCGGCGGCCAGACCGACGGCGGCAACTCGACCGGCGGCAACGGCGGTTCGCACGGCACCGGCGGCGGCAACGGCGGCGGTTCGCACGGCACCGGCGGCTCCGGCACCGGTGGCAACAACGACACCCCGCAGGGCGGCAACAACAACGCCTCCCAGGAGGAGGGCTCCTCGGCCCTCACCGACACCGGGACCGACACCCAGGCCCAGGGCGGCGACAAGCAGCTCGCCGAGACCGGTGCCGGGCAGACCGCGTTCCTGCTCGTCGGCGCCGCGACGATGATCGCCGGCGGCATCGGCTTCCGTGTCCTGCCGCGGCTGGTGAACGGCCGGGGCGGCGCGGCCGCCTGAGTGTAGCCGTACGCTCACGCATCGCGCACGCGGTGCCGTGCGAAGGGCCCGGAGCCGACGCTCCGGGCCCTCTCGGTTTTTCTGGGGCTCTTCTTACGCGGCCTGATGCGCGAGCAGGGCCACCGCGGCGATCAGCACCGCGAGCAGTGCGATCAGCGCCATCGGGTTCAGGTTCGGGAAGAACCCCTCCTGCTGCAGTCGCTCGCGGTTGGCGCGGCACACCGGGCACCGGCCCTCACTCACAGGCGACGCGCAGTTCGCGCACACCAACCGGTCGTACGTCATGCGCTCGCCCTCCTTGCACCGGCCATCACACGTACAACGTTCGCGGGAACGAGAACGTTCCCCTCCCACTGTGCCAGTTTCCGCCGTCGCGTGCGCGGGACCCGTGCACAGGCCCGAGAACGCCGAGACCCCCGAGACTCCCGAGACCGCCAGGAACGCCGAGACCGCCGAGACCGCCGAGAACAGTGACCGGTACAAAAACGCACAAGTCTTGTCCAACCTCAACCTGCGACTGCACTTGCACACCCGGTTCGCGTATGGTCACGCTCATCTACCCCCGGCGACCCGTGGTGCATCCGTGATCCGATTCGACAACGTCTCCAAGGTCTACCCCAAGCAGACCCGCCCCGCGCTCAGGGATGTCTCCCTGGAGGTGGAGAAGGGCGAGTTCGTCTTCCTCGTGGGGTCCTCCGGCTCCGGAAAGTCCACCTTCCTGCGGCTGATCCTCCGCGAGGAGCGGTGCAGCCACGGTCAGGTGCACGTCCTCGGCAAGGACCTCGCGCGCCTCTCCAACTGGAAGGTGCCGCAGATGCGCCGCCAGCTGGGGACCGTGTTCCAGGACTTCCGGCTGCTGCCGAACAAGACGGTCGCGGAGAACGTGGCCTTCGCGCAGGAGGTGATCGGCAAGTCCCGTGGCGAGATCCGCAAGTCCGTGCCGCAGGTGCTCGACCTCGTCGGGCTCGGCGGCAAGGAGGACCGGATGCCCGGCGAGCTGTCCGGCGGTGAGCAGCAGCGCGTGGCCATCGCGCGCGCGTTCGTCAACCGGCCCAAGCTGCTGATCGCCGACGAGCCCACCGGCAACCTCGACCCGCAGACCTCCGTCGGCATCATGAAGCTGCTCGACCGCATCAACCGGACGGGCACCACCGTCATCATGGCGACGCACGACCAGAACATCGTGGACCAGATGCGCAAGCGCGTCATCGAGCTGGAGAAGGGCCGGCTCGTCCGCGACCAGGCTCGCGGCGTCTACGGCTACCAGCACTGACGCGCTCCCGCGCCTCGTCCACGGAAAGGCTTGATCCGACGCCATGCGCGCCCAGTTCGTTCTGTCGGAGATCGGGGTCGGTCTCCGCCGCAACCTGACGATGACCTTCGCCGTCATCGTCTCCGTCGCCCTGTCCCTGGCCCTGTTCGGGGGCTCCCTGCTGATGAGCGACCAGGTCAGCACCATGAAGGGCTACTGGTACGACAAGGTCAACGTCTCGATCTTCCTGTGCAACAAGCACGACGCCGAGTCGGACGTCAACTGCGCCAAGGGCGCGGTCACCGAGGACCAGAAGAAGCAGATCCTGCACGACCTGGACGCCATGCCGGTCGTCCAGAAGGTGACCTACGAGTCGCAGGACGAGGCGTACAAGCACTACAAGGAGCAGTTCGGCAACTCGCCGCTGGCCGGCTCCCTCACGCCGGACCAGATGCAGGAGTCGTACCGGATCAAGCTGAAGGACCCGCAGAAGTACCAGGTGATCGCCACCGCGTTCAACGGGCGTGACGGCGTGCAGTCCGTGCAGGACCAGAAGGGCATCCTGGACAACCTCTTCCAGCTGCTGAACCTGATGAACCGGGGCGCGCTCGGCGTCATGGCGCTGATGCTGTTCGTCGCGCTGCTGCTGATCGTCAACACCGTGCGCGTCTCCGCGTTCAGCCGCCGGCGCGAAACCGGGATCATGCGCCTGGTCGGTGCCTCGGGCTTCTACATCCAGGCGCCGTTCATCGCCGAGGCGGCCGTCGCCGGTCTCATCGGCGGCAGCCTGGCCTGTGTGTTCCTCGTCGTCGGCCGGTACTTCACCATCGACCACGGCATGGACCTGTCCCACAAGCTGACGCTCATCAACTTCGTGGGCTGGGACGCGGTGTTGACGAAGCTGCCGCTGATCCTCGCGACCAGCGTCCTGATGCCTTCCCTTGCGGCATTCTTCGCGCTGCGCAAGTACCTGAAGGTGTGACGCATGCCAAGGGAGGCGTACGGGCGTCCGGCCGTGCGCCTCCCCGGGGTGTCCTAGACTCACGGCCATGTCAGGCCGAGACCTGTTCTGTCCGCCCCGCCGCACCCGCCGCGGGGCCGCGCTGACCTTGGTCTTCGCCGGCGTGCTCATGGCCGGGGCCGCCACCGGCTCCTTCCCGGACGCCGGCCAGCCCGCACGGAGGTCCGCCGCCGGACCGGCGCCCGCGGCCACGCGCCACGAGGACGTGCGGAGGGCGGCCGCCGAGGCGATGGCCGACGGCACGTCCCCGATGGAGGCCGCCGAGCGGGCCGTCAGCCGCAGCGGGGACCGCTGGGGCGCCGTCTACTCCGAGGGTGAGTACCAGGAGTTCCAGGAGGCCCTCGACGGCCGCTACACCGGCGTCGGCCTGTCGGCGGCCCGCGCGCAGGACGGCCGGATCGAGGTGACCCGGGTGCAGTCGGGCTCGCCCGCGGCCGCGGCCGGCATCCGCGCGGGGGACGTGCTGAGCAGCGTCGACGGCAGCAAGGTCGACGGCCTGCCGGTGACCGAGGTGGTCTCCTTACTCCGTGGTGACGCCGACGACGCCCCCGCCGGTACGTCGGTCACCCTCGGTCTGCGGCGCGGCACGCGCGCGTGGACCGAGACGCTGCACCGGGCCAGCCTGTCCACCGACTCCGTGACCGTGCACCGGCTGCCCGACGGGGTCACCGCGATCAAGATCGCCGCGTTCACCAGGGGTTCCGGCGACGCGGTGCGCGAGGCCGTCCGCGAGGCCCCGGCCGGCGGCGGGATCATTCTCGACCTGCGCGGCAACTCGGGGGGTCTGGTCACCGAGGCCGTGGACACCGCCTCCGCCTTCCTCGACGGCGGCCTGGTCGCCACCTACGACGTCGACGGCGCCCAGCGCGCCCTGCGCGCCGACTCCGGCGGCGACACGGTCCGCCCCCTGGTCGCGCTCGTGGACGGCGGCACCATGAGCGCCGCCGAGATGCTCACCGGCGCTCTCCAGGACCGCGGCCGCGCGGTCGTGATCGGCTGCCGCACCTTCGGCAAGGGCTCCGTCCAGATGCCGACCCGGCTGCCCGACGGCTCGGTGGCCGAGCTGACCGTGGGCCACTACCGCACCCCGCTCGGCCACGCGGTCGACGGCCGGGGCATCACCCCCGACCTGGAAGCGGGCACGGGCGCCCTGCAGCGCGCCGAGACCGTCCTCACCGGACTGGGTGACCCTTCGTAACCCAGCGTAATCCGCTTCCCTCGCACCCCCTTCGTGGTGCGAAAATGGTCGGCACTATGGCTAAGGAAAAAGGGCGCAAGCTGATCGCGCAGAACAAGAAGGCGCGGCACGACTACCACATCCTCGACACCTACGAGGCCGGCCTGGTCCTCATGGGCACCGAGGTGAAGTCGCTGCGCCAGGGGCGGGCCTCGCTGGTCGACGGCTTCGTGCAGCTGACCGACCACGAGGCGTGGCTGCACAACGTGCACGTCCCCGAGTACAGCCAGGGCACCTGGACCAACCACAGCGCCCGCCGCAAGCGCAAGCTGCTGCTGCACCGCGACGAGATCGACAAGCTCGAGTCCAAGTCCCAGGAGACGGGCCACACCATCGTGCCCCTGGCCCTGTACTTCAAGGACGGCCGGGCGAAGGTCGAGATCGCCCTGGCGAAGGGCAAGAAGGAGTACGACAAGCGCCAGACCCTGCGCGAGAAGCAGGATCGGCGGGAGGCGGACCGTGCGATGGCGGCCGTGCGCCGCAGGCAGCGGGGCTGAGCCGGGAATGCCGAGGGTCCCCGTCGCGTTGTGAAGGTTGCGGCGGCCGGGTGACCGGCGGGAATACGGTGGCATCGGCGGGCGTTGTTCCTCTACGATGGCACCAGCACCGGACCCCGGTCCGGCGTGCACATTGAGAAATCAACATGGGGATGATCGGTTTCGACAGCGGCTGTCGAAGCAGGGGAAGCGTGTCGAGGAAGCGGCCATGATCTCGTAAACCACAGGCCGAAAAAAATAATCGCCAACACCAAGCGCGATTCCTTCGCCCTCGCTGCCTGAGCAGCGACTCGCGAAGTGTCAGCCCGGGGCTGTTCCCGACCCGGATCCTGGCATCAGCTAGGGAACTAAACCTCGATCCCGGTCACGGGGTGAAGAGGGAAACCACACAGTGACTGAGCCCGTCGGCGACTTGTTCGCGTGATCGCCGGGGCCGAGAAAAGCACAGCGAACTGCACACGGAGAAGCCCTGATTCCGCACCGTTGGACGCGGGTTCGATTCCCGCCATCTCCACGAGGCCCCTCCGGGGGCACCCCATGTGGGCAACGGCCCCGTCGCTTTCGAGCGGCGGGGCCGTTGTCATGAGGCAGCGCCGGCCTCGCAGCGCACCGGCGCCGCGCCGACGCGGGCGAGCGCGCCCACCCCCAGAGCCAGGATCGCGGCGCCCGCCGGCACGGCGTACGCCGACGTCGGCGAGAGGTGCTCCACCGTCCAGCCGCCCAGCGCCGAGCCGCACGCGATGCCCGTCAGCAACCCGGTCACCACCAGGCTCATCCCCTCGTTGAGCCGGTCGGCCGGGGTGCGCCGCTGCACCAGCGTCATCCCCGTCACCATCGTCGGCGCCGTCGCCATCCCCGCCACCAGCAACGCGCCGGCCAGCGCCCACAGCGAGCCGGAGACCGCCGCGGCGGCCCACGGCAGGGCCATCAGCGCGGCCATCCCCGCCAGGCAGTGGCCCAGCCGCACCCGCGTCGGCCTGCGCACCCCGTAGACCAGGCCCGCCGCGCAGGAGCCCGCCGCCTGGAGGGCGAGCGCTGCCCCGGCCGCGGTGCGATGACCCTGCGCGTCGGCGAACGCGATCGTGACCACCTCCATCGAGCCGAACACCGCGCCGGTGGCGGTGAAACAGACCAGCAGCACAGGGATGCCCGGGCTGCGCAGCGGCGACGGCGCCTTCGAACGCGCCCGCCGCGGCGGCTCGGTGGCGCGCTGCGCGGTGAACAGCAGCATCCCGGCGAGCAGCAGCCCGGCTGCGGCGAGCGTGCCGGCCTCCGGGAAGAACGTGCCGGTCAGGAAGGAGGCGAGCACCGGGCCGAGCATGTAGCACAATTCGTCGGCGGCCTGCTCGAAGGAGTTCGCGGTGTGCAGGGCGCCCGGGTCGTCCCGCAGCAGATGGGCCCAGCGGGCGCGGGAGAGG
The DNA here is from genome assembly GCF_047340315.1 of Streptomyces sp. AF1A. NCBI lineage: Bacteria > Bacillati > Actinomycetota > Actinomycetes > Kitasatosporales > Streptomycetaceae > Streptomyces > Streptomyces sp. AF1A. The sequence goes on along the minus strand of NZ_JBLEBI010000089.1, from coordinate 18,612 downwards.
CCGCCGATGTTGGGCGTGGCCGCGGTGCCGGCGTAGGCGGCGAACAGAGCCCAGTCCGGGGCGCCTTGGCGCACACACAGCAGCAGCGCCAGGCTGCCGAGCACCGAGACGAGCGTGGCCGGTACGGCCACCCGGGCCTGCCCGTGCCGGTCGACGAGCCGGGCGATCCAGGGCCCGGCCACCGCGGTCGCGGCGAGCCCGGCCGCGGTGACGGCACCGGCGAGGGCGTACGACCCGCGCGAGCCGGCGATCATCACGACCGCGCTGACGCCGAACATGCCGATGGGCAGGCGGGCGAGGAGGTTGCCCGCGGTGAAGGCGCGGGTGCCGGGGCGGGCGAAGAGCCGACGGTATCCACCCGTCCGCCGGGGTCTGTGGGGTATGCGTACGTCTTCTGCGGTCTGCTGCGGCATGGGAATACGGTCACCCGGAGCGGATCACGGGGTCCAACACCTTCCGCGCGCCGATTCACGCACCCTTGTTGTAGGTTCGCGCCCATGCCCGCACCCGCGCACCTGGACCCACGGCTGCTGCGCGCCTTCGTCGCCGTCGCCGAGGAACTGCACTTCACCCGCGCGGCGGCCCGTCTCTACGTCGCCCAGCAGGCGCTCAGCCGGGGCGTACGGCGGCTGGAACGGGAGCTGGGCGCCGAGCTGTTCGTGCGCACCACCCGGCAGGTGTCCCTGACCGCCGACGGCGAACGCCTGCTCCCGCACGCGCGCCGCGTCCTCGCCGCCCAGGACGACCTGCTCGCCGCGTTCGCCGCCGAGGCGCGCCCGCTACTGGTCGACCTCAACTCACCGGGCCTGGTCACCGGGCGCCGGGTGCTGCACCGGGCGCGCGAACTCACCCCGGACTGCGAGCTGATGGCCCGCTACGAGAGCGGCCTCACCGGTGCCGCCGCCGAACTGCTGGCCGGCCGCCTGGACGCCTCCTTCGGCCGCTACGCCGGTCTGGATCCGGCCCTGCGCTCGGGACTGGGGCACCAGCCCGTGCGCTACGAGCCCATGGCCGTCGTCCTGCCCGAAGAGCACCCCCTGGCCGCCCGTGCGGAGGTGCCCCTGTCCGCGCTGGCGGGGGAGACGGTGTACGCGGGAGCGGGGAACGCGCGCACCGTGGAGTGGACCGACCTCGCGCAAAGCCTCTTCGAGGGGCACGGCATACGGCTCGCGCCCCCGCTTCCGCTGGCCGTCGGGGACGAGGAGTTCGAGCGGATCATGGCCAAGACCCGGAACCCGATCCTGGCCGTGGTGGACTTTCCGGCCCTGCCCCGCACGGTACGGCGGCCCCTCGTCGACCCCGTCCCGCTCTCACCCGTCTCCCTGGTGTGGCGAAAGGGGCTGGCCCATCCCGGACTGGACGCGCTGCGCCGGGCGGCCACGGAGATCGCCCGGGCCGAGGGGTGGCTGAGAAGGCGCCCGGACGGATGGATTCCGGCCGCCGACGAAGGCGTGATGAGCGCCCACGGCTGAGCATCCGCGCCTTCCGCCGGAGCGGGGACGTCGCGGCCGGGCGCGGCCCGCGGGCGTGGCCGGGCGGCGCCCCGCGGACCGGCCGCCGGCGCAGAACGGCGTGACGGGGCGCGCGGGCGGCCCTCACCGGCCGCCCCCGCGTCGAGTGAGAGCAACGTTCCCTCGCGGTCACCCACAGCCACGGGCCGGAAACGCGCCCTCCCTACCTTCGGGCTCAGTCGTTCATAGGCAGACCGAGCAGCCGGAGCACCGTGGAGGCGCGATGACATCCCCAGCCCCAACCCGTCGCAGCGGCCGCTGGATCGAGCGCTGGGAACCCGAGGACGAGGGGTTCTGGGAGGCGACCGGGCGGCGGATCGCCCACCGCAACCTCTGGTTCTCCGTCCTCTCCGAGCACATCGGGTTCTCGGTGTGGACCCTGTGGTCGGTGCTCGTCCTCTTCATGGGCCCCGAGTACGGCCTCACACCCGCCGACAAGTTCCTGCTGACCTCGATGGTCACGCTGGTCGGGGCCGTCGTCCGCGTGCCCTACACCTTCGCCGTCGCGGTCTTCGGCGGCCGGAACTGGACGATCGTCTCGGCGGGCCTGCTGCTGGTGCCCACGGTCGCCGCCTACGCGGTCATGGAGCCCGGGACCTCCTTCACCACGTTCCTCCTGATCGGCCTTCTGGCCGGCATCGGCGGCGGCAACTTCGCCTCCTCGATGACCAACATCAACGCCTTCTTCCCGCTCCGGAGGAAGGGCTGGGCACTCGGCCTCAACGCGGGCGGCGGCAACGTCGGCGTGCCCGTCATCCAGCTCGTCGCCCTCGCCGTCATCGGCGCGAACGGCGGCCCGCGCGTGCTGCTCGGCATCTACATCCCGCTGATCGTCGTGGCCGCGGTCCTGGCCGCCGTCTTCATGGACAACCTGACGACGGTGAAGAACGACGCCGGCGCCGCGAAGGACGCCGCCAGGGACGCCCACACGTGGATCATGTCCTTCCTCTACGTCGGCACCTTCGGTTCCTTCATCGGCTACAGCTTCGCCTTCGGCCAGGTGCTGACGAACCAGTTCGGCCGCACCCCGCTGCAGGCCGCGTACCTCACCTTCCTCGGCCCGCTCCTCGGCTCCCTGGTCCGCCCGCTCGGCGGCCGGCTCGCCGACCGCTACGGCGGCGCCCGCATCACCCTGTGGAACTACGTCGGCATGGCCGCCGCCACCGCCGTCCTGGTCGTCGCGAGCATGCAGAAGTCGCTGCCGCTGTTCGTGTCCGTCTTCGTCGTCCTGTTCGTGCTCAGCGGGCTCGGCAACGGCTCGACGTACAAGATGATCCCGGGCATCTTCCAGGCCAAGGCGTTCGCCGAGGGACTGACCGGCGAGGCCGCGGTGGCCCACGGCCGGCGCCTGTCCGGCGCCTCCATGGGCCTGATCGGGGCGGTCGGTGCGCTCGGCGGCGTCGGCATCAACCTCGCGTTCCGCCAGTCCTTCCTCTCCTACGGCTCCGGGACGGGCGCGTTCGTCGCCTTCCTCGCCTTCTACGGTGCCTGCTTCGCCCTCACGTGGGCCGTGTACCTTCGCGGCTCGGCCGCCCGGGCCCGCACGCGGGCTTCGCAGGGGGCGGCGGAGGCGAAGGCCCAGCTCAGCTATGCCGAGGTGTGACGTAACACCGGTGACATCAGCCCGAACCGAGCCTGTCACGCAGCGTTGACAGGCTCGATCGGCGTGCCGGTCAGCTAGGAGAGCCCCATGTACGACGAAGAGCAGCAACCCGGACGGCCGGACCACGGTCCCCTCGCGGGATTCACCGTCGGCGTCACCGCCGCGCGCCGGGCCGACGAGCTGGGCGCCCTGCTGCAGCGCCGTGGCGCCGCCGTCCTGCACGCCCCCGCCCTGCGCATCGTGCCGCTCGCCGACGACGGCGAACTCCTCGCCGCCACCAAGGAGATCATCGGCCAGCGGCCGGACGTGGTCGTGGCCACGACGGCCATCGGCTTCCGCGGCTGGGTGGAGGCGGCGGACGGCTGGGGCCTGGGCGAACAACTGCTCGGCCGGCTGCGCGAGGTGGAGCTGCTGGCCCGCGGCCCGAAGGTCAAGGGCGCGATCCGCGCCGCCGGTCTCACGGAGGAGTGGTCGCCCTCGTCGGAGTCCATGGCCGAGGTTCTCGACCGCCTCCTGGAGCAGGGCGTCGACGGCCGCCGCATCGCCGTACAGCTCCACGGCGAACCCCTGCCCGGATTCGTCGAGTCCCTGCGGGCCGGGGGAGCGGAGGTCGTCCCGGTGCCGGTGTACCGCTGGATGCCCCCGGAGGACGTCACCCCGCTCGACCGCCTCCTGGACGCGGCGGTCTCCCGCGGCCTGGACGCGCTGACCTTCACGAGCGCGCCCGCCGCGGCGTCCCTGCTCTCGCGTGCCGAGGACCGCGGGCTGCTGGACGAGCTGCTTTCGGCCCTCGCGCACGACGTGCTGCCGGCCTGCGTCGGCCCGGTGACCGCACTGCCGTTGCAGGCGCGGGGCGTCGACACGCTGCAACCGGAGCGCTTCCGCCTGGGCCCGCTCGTGCAACTGCTGTGCCAGGAACTCCCGGCCCGCGCCCACGCGTTGCCGGTCGCCGGGCACCGGGTGGAGATCCGGGGTCACGCGGTGCTCGTGGACGGCGCGCTGAAACCGGTCCCTCCGGCCGGGATGTCCCTCCTGCGCGCCCTCGCCCGCCGCCCCGGCTGGGTGGTGCCCCGTTCGGACCTCCTGCGCGCCCTCCCCGGCGCCGGCCGCGACGAACACGCCGTGGAGACGGCCATGGCCCGCCTCCGCACCGCCCTGGGCGCCCCGAAGCTGATCCAGACGGTGGTCAAGCGCGGCTACCGGCTGGCGCTGGACCCCGCGACGGACGCGAAGTACGCGGACGGGTGACCGGCCCCGGACGTCGGCTCACCGGTACGTCGCCCCAGGGATGCACGGCATCCCGCGCCGCGGGACGATCACGGGCAGGAACAGGCCCGGGCCGGTCGCCCGCGCCGGCTCGCGGACGCCTTCACCGCGGCGGCCGGCCGGTCCCGCGCCGACGCTGAACAACAGACCGTTCGGGCAGAGGGGTTCCGGGGACCCCTCCGGGCGGGCACTGTGAAAGGGAGCGACGACGGAACGGTTTCCCTGCAACCACCCCGCACGGTTCCTGCCTAGGCGGTGACAGGCACATGGCACTGGGTACGGCCACGCCCCCGTACGAGCTGCGCTTCGACGCCGGGCGGATCTGTCTGGATCTGCTCGCCACCACGCATCCCGTCGAACGGCTCGACACCGTGGGGGCGTTGTGCGGCTGGATCGGCGGCGCCGGGCTGGTCCCGGCCGGCACGCCGCTGGACCACGCCGACGCCACCTGGCTGTCCGGGTTCCGGGAAGTGCGCGGTCACATCGGCGAGTTGGTGCGCTCCATGCAGGCCGCCGCGACGCCGTCGTACGACCGCTCGCTGGCCCGGATCAACGACATCGCCCGCACCGCACCGCCCGCCCCGCGCGCCGTCCGCGGTGCGGACGGGATCCTCACGCGGGAGTTGGCCGTGCCGCCCGCCGCCGCCGCGCTGCTCGCCGTCGTCGCCCGGGACGCCGTGGAGCTGCTCACCGACCCGGTGGCGCGGGCCGCCGTGCGGGAGTGCGAGGGCGACAACTGCCCGCTCGTGTATCTGGACACCTCCCGTGGCCGGCGCCGGCGCTGGTGCTCCAGCGAGGTGTGCGGCAACCGGGAACGGGTGGCCCGGCACCGGCGGCGCGCGGCGCTGGCGCGCGCCTGAGCGCCCGGTATGCGGCATGCGCCCGGTTGCTATATACACGTAGTCGACGTGATTTCCGTAACATCGCGTTTGCCGTCCCCGCCCTGAGGGCAGCTCGGCCCCCTCCGGCAATGTGTCGCAAATGTAAAGATCGAACGGTGGGGATGTGCTCCCATGTCCCGCTTGTCACGTCACTCCCGGGAAAAGTGTCACCCCGCGTTGAACACGTCGGTCTCTCGCTCCGTACCGGTGGGCGAGCGACCGACTGGGGGAACCCCCGGACACCGGAGGTGGGCGTGCGCAAGGATGCGGCCGTGGCCAATGAACGTGGATCGAGGGCCCGACATCGCATGTCCTCACAGCCCTCGGAACCTGACGAGGAGCTGATGCGTGCCCTGTACCGGGAGCACGCCGGACCCCTGCTCGCGTATGTCCTTCGGCTGGTCGCCGGTGATCGGCAGCGCGCCGAGGACGTCGTGCAGGAAACGCTCATCCGTGCCTGGAAGAACGCCGGTCAGCTCAATCGGGCGACCGGTTCGGTACGCCCCTGGCTGGTGACGGTCGCGCGCCGCATCGTCATCGACGGCCACCGCAGCCGGCAGGCCCGGCCGCAGGAGGTCGATCCGTCGCCGCTGGAGGTCATCCCCGCGGAGGACGAGATCGACAAGGCGCTGTGGCTGATGACGCTGTCGGACGCGCTCGACGACCTGACCCCGGCCCACCGGGAGGTGCTCGTCGAGACGTACTTCAAGGGGCGTACCGTCAACGAGGCGGCCGAGACGCTGGGTATACCCAGCGGCACGGTCCGTTCCCGGGTGTTCTACGCCCTGCGGTCGATGAAGCTGGCACTGGAGGAGCGGGGGGTGACGGCGTGATGAGCAGCGGATACGGGATGCAGGGATTCGGCCCGGGTGGTCCGGGTATGTCTGGCCCCATGAGCCCCAGGCAGGGATCTTCGGTGCCGAGCGAGCACGAGACCGTCGGCGCCTACGCCCTCGGGCTTCTCGACGACGCCGAAGCAACCGCTTTCGAGGCGCATCTCGCGGGGTGCGAGTGGTGCGCCCAGCAGCTGGACGAGCTGGCCGGGATGGAGCCGATGCTGGCCGCACTCGCGGACCTGCCCGACTCGGGCAGCACGCCCGCGATCGGCGAGTCGCTGTCCGCCAAGCCCGCTCCGCGGCTGGTGGAGAGGCTGGTCGACGAGGTCGCCGACCAGCGCGCCAGGAAGCGCCGGCGCAGCTTCTACATGATCGCGGCCGCGGCCGCGCTGATCATCGCCGGTCCGCTGGCCGCGGTGGCGGCGAACAGCGGGTCGAGCGGCGGCGGGAACCAGGTCACCGCGTCCTCGGCGCAGACGACCTTCGCGGCCATGACCGACAAGAAGTCGGCCACGGACCCGTCGTCCCACCTCAGCGCCACCATCGGCATGCAGCAGAAGGACTGGGGCACCCAGGCCGTGCTGGAGCTGAAGAACGCCAAGGGGCCGCTCAAGTGCTCCCTGGTGCTGGTGGCGAAGAACGGGCAGCGCGTGACGATGTCCTCGTGGTCCGTGCCGAACTGGGGCTACGGCATCCCGAACGCCACGTCGGAGCGGGCGAAGAAACCGCTGTACATCGGCGGGGCCGCGGCCTTCAAGCCGAGCGAGATCGACCACTTCGAGGTCGTGACCTTCGAGGGCAAGAAGCTCGTGCAGGTCAACGCGTAGCGCCTGCGGCGGGCTCGGCCGGGGTTGGTGGTGCCGGGGGTGCCGGCTTGGGGCTGCACCCCTGGGCCCCGCGTGCGGGGGTCGGCCTGGGGCTGCACCCCCGGGCCCCGCGTTTGGGTGTGGGCTTGGGGGTGGTGTCCCCGGGATCCCGCGTCTGGGTGTCGGCCTGGGGGTTGTGTCCCCGGGCCTCTGCGTGCGGGGGTCGGCCTGGGGCTGCACCCCCGGGCCTCTGCGTTCGGGTGCCGGCTTGGGGGTGGTGTCCCCGGGCCTCTGCGTTCGGGTGTCGGCTTGGAGTGGTGTCCCCGGGCCCCCGCGTTTGGGCGTCGGCCTGGGGGTTGTGCCTCCGGCCCGCGCGTTTGGGTGCCGGTGGTGTCCCCGAGCCCCTGGGTTTGGGTGTGGGCTTGGGGACTGCACCCCCGGGCCCCTGCGTTTGGTGCTGTGGTGCGTGCGGGTTTGTCCGGGGTTGGGGTGTTGCGTCGGGGCTGTCGCCCCGGTCCCCGCGTTGGAGGTGTCGTCCTGGGGGTCGCATCTGCCCAGGCCCCTCGGGGGCTGCGCCCCCCGGGTCTCGCCTACGGGCGGGGGCGTCCTGTTCGTGGGTGCGTGTGGGGCCGTGGGAGGCAGGGTCGCGCGGTTTCGCGCGTCCCTTGCGGGCGGACGGTGTGCGCGTGGTCGCCGGTGCCGCGTGCGGGCGCGTGCGGCCCGCGGCCCTTCCGGCCTGGCCGTCCCCGTAGCTTCCGGCGGCTCCCTTCGCGTACGGTTGACGGCTGCCCAGCACGTCAGAAGGGGGCCCGGTGGCCGCTCAGGTTCAGCAGTCCGCGGTCGGCTCGGTACACGGCGCGCACGACTCCGCCCGTGACCGGGAGATCCGTGTCGAGCAGGAACACCTGGACCGGGTGTACCGGCGGCTCGAGGAGAAGATCCACGAGGCCGAGTTCCTGATGCACGACGCGGCCAAGCGCGGCCAGGTCGGCACCCCCGGCGCGCTCGCGGAGCGGGACGCGCAGGTCTTCCGGGCCGGCATCCACCTGAACCGGCTCAACAACGAGTTCGAAGGCTTCCTCTTCGGCCGGATCGACCTGCTGCCCGGCAAGGACGGCAAGAAGGGCCCCGACGGCGCCTACACGGCGGTGGAGCCCGCGGAGGGCGCCGTCCGGCCCGACAACACCGCCGACATCGCCGAGACCCTGCACATCGGGCGCATCGGCGTGCTCGACCAGGACTACGCCCCGCTGGTCATCGACTGGCGGGCGCCCGCCGCCGCGCCCTTCTACCGGTCCACCCCGGTCGAGCCCGGCCGGGTCGTACGACGCCGGGTCATCCGCTCCAAGGGGCGCCGGGTGCTCGGGGTCGAGGACGACCTGATGCGGCCCGAGCTGACCGCGTACCTCGACGGCCGCCGGCTGCCCGTCATCGGCGACGGCGCCCTGATGGCCGCCCTCGGGCAGGCCCGCACCCACACCATGCGGGACATCGTCTCGTCCATCCAGGCCGAACAGGACCTGGTCATCCGCGCCCCCGCCGCCTCCGTCACCTACGTGGAGGGGGGCCCGGGCACCGGGAAGACGGCCGTCGCCCTGCACCGCGCCGCCTACCTGCTGTACCAGGACCGGCGGCGGTACGCCGGCGGCATCCTCATCGTCTCCCCGACCCCGCTGCTGGTGGCGTACACCGAGGGCGTGCTGCCTTCGCTGGGCGAGGAGGGCCAGGTCGCGATCCGGGCCATCGGCTCGCTCGTCGACGGCGCGGAGGCCACCCTGTACGACTCCCCGTCCGTGGCCCGCGCCAAGGGCTCGTACCGGATGCTGAAGGTGCTGCGCAAGGCCGCCCGAGGCGCCCTGGAACTGGGGCCGGCCGCCCCGGCGGCCGTGGACGACGGCGGGCGGAAGGCCCCGGGCGGCACGCCCGACCGCCTCCGCGTCGTCGCCTTCGGGCGCCGCCTCGAACTGGAGGCCGACGAGCTGGAACGTATCCGCCGTACCGCACTCGGCGGCACCGCGCCCGTCAACCTGCTGCGCCCGCGCGCCCGCAAGCTGCTGCTGGACGCCCTGTGGGCCAAGTCCGGCGCGGCCGGCCGGCACACCGACCCGGAGCTGGCCGCCGAGCTGCGCTCCTCCTTCGACGAGGACATCACCGCGGAGGACTCCTTCACCGGCTTCCTGGACGCGTGGTGGCCCGAGCTGACCCCGAGGGCGGTGCTCGCCGCCATGGCCGACGAGAGGCGGCTCGGCCGCTGGGCCCGCCGGGTCCTCAACCCGGGGGAGGTCCGCAGGGTGGCCCGCTCGCTGAGGCGCGACGGCCTCTCCGTGCACGACATCGCGATGCTGGACGAGCTGCAGGCGATCCTCGGCACCCCGACCCGGCCGCGCAGGAAGCGCGAGCTCGACCCGCTGGACCAGCTCACCGGCCTGGAGGAGCTGATGCCGGTGCGCGAGGAGTCCCAGCGGGAGCGGGCGGAGCGGCTGGCGCAGGAGCGCACCGAGTACGCCCACGTCATCGTGGACGAGGCCCAGGACCTGACCCCGATGCAGTGGCGCATGGTCGGCCGCCGCGGCCGGCACGCCACGTGGACGGTGGTGGGCGACCCGGCCCAGTCCTCCTGGTCCGACCCGGACGAGGCGGCCGAGGCCCGCGACGAGGCCCTCGGCACCCGGCCCCGGCGCCGCTTCCAGCTCACCGTGAACTACCGCAACCCGTCCGAGATCGCCGAGCTGGCCGCCAAGGTCCTCGCCCTCGCCATGCCCGGCTCCGAGGCGCCGTCCGCCGTGCGGTCCACCGGGGTCGAGCCGCGCTTCAGCGTGGTGGGGGACTCCCTGGAGGCCACCGTGCGCGCGGAGGCCGAGCGGCTGCTGGACCTGGTGGACGGCACGATCGGCGTGGTCGTCGCGATGAACCGGCGCGAGGAGGCGCGGCGCTGGCTGGCCGGGCTCGGCGACCGGGTCGTGGCGCTGGGCAGCCTGGAGGCCAAGGGGCTGGAGTACGACGCGACCGTCGTCGTCTCCCCGGCGGAGATCGCCGACGAGTCCCCGGCCGGCCTGCGCGTGCTGTACGTGGCGCTGACCCGCGCCACCCAGCAGCTGACGGTGGTCTCCGGCGAGCGGGACGAGCCGGACGCGGCGGGGGTGCCGGACCTGTTGCGGGACTGAGCGGTGGGCCGAAGGGGCGGTTTCCTGTGAACCGCGCGCAGCGGGAATGGTCCCCGGCATCGGTTTGTTAGCCTTGCTGTGACACCGGCCCGATCCAAGCCCCCGGGCCCAACCTTCGTCCCTGCGAGGGACCACTTGCCGCGAGGCGAGCATGGCGGGTCGGTGTCACTGAGCTTCGAGGGACCCACGTCCGATGTGACGTGGGTCTCTGTTCTTTTGTCCGATCAATTCTCGTATGGTGGAAGAGATTTTCCGTAATTCCCGCACCCGTCGGGCGGCTCCGTGTGAACAAAACGTCCGCAACCCAGGGCGACTACCACGTACTGAGCGGTAGGTGCGACGATCGGACGGCACAACCCGCGACACGGTGAAAGCAGAGGAAGTCGGCCATGGCAACGGCGCCCAGCGTCTCCTACTCGATGACCATCCGGCTGGAGGTGCCCGCGAGCGGAACCGCCGTCTCGCAGCTCACCACCGCCGTGGAGTCCTCCGGAGGCTCGGTCACCGGCCTCGACGTCACCGCGTCCGGCCACGAGAAGCTCCGTATCGACGTGACCATCGCGGCCACCTCCACGGCACACGCCGAGGAGATCGTCGAGAAGCTGCGCGGCATCGAGGGCGTCACGCTGGGGAAGGTCTCGGACCGTACCTTCCTGATGCACCTCGGCGGCAAGATCGAGATGGCGTCGAAGCACCCCATCCGCAACCGTGACGACCTGTCCATGGTCTACACGCCCGGGGTCGCCCGCGTCTGCATGGCCATCGCCCAGAACCCCGAGGACGCCCGCCGGCTCACCATCAAGCGCAACTCCGTTGCGGTCGTGACGGACGGCTCCGCCGTGCTCGGCCTCGGCAACATCGGCCCGAAGGCCGCGCTGCCCGTCATGGAGGGCAAGGCGGCCCTCTTCAAACGCTTCGCCGGCATCGACGCCTGGCCGATCTGCCTGGACACCCAGGACTCCGACGCGATCGTGGAGATCGTCAAGGCGATCGCCCCCGGGTTCGCCGGCATCAACCTGGAGGACATCTCCGCGCCCCGCTGCTTCGAGATCGAGGCGCGGCTGCGCGAGGCCCTCGACATCCCCGTCTTCCACGACGACCAGCACGGCACCGCGATCGTCGTCCTCGCCGCCCTGACCAACGCCCTGCGCGTCACGGGCAAGGCGATCGAGAACATCCGGGTCGTGATGTCCGGCGCCGGCGCGGCCGGCACGGCCATCCTCAAGCTGTTGCTCGCCGCGGGCGTGAAGAACGCCGTCGTCGCCGACATCCACGGTGTCGTGCACGCCGGCCGCGAGGACCTGGTGAGCGCCCCGGCCGACTCGGCACTGCGCTGGATCGCCGACAACACCAACCCCGAGGGCCTCACCGGGACCCTCAAGGAGGCCGTGCGCGGCGCCGACGTCTTCATCGGCGTCTCCGCCCCGAACGTCCTCGACGGCGACGACGTGGCCGCGATGGCGGACGGCGCGATCGTGTTCGCGCTCGCGAACCCGGACCCCGAGGTCGACCCGGCAATCGCCCGTCAGACGGCGGCCGTTGTGGCCACCGGCCGCTCCGACTTCCCCAACCAGATCAACAACGTGCTCGTCTTCCCGGGCGTCTTCCGCGGCCTGCTGGACGCCCAGTCCCGTACCGTCAACACCGAGATGATGCTCGCCGCCGCCCAGGCCCTCGCCGACGTGGTCAGCGCGGACGAGCTGAACCCCAACTACATCATTCCGAGCGTCTTCAACGACCGGGTCGCGGGCGCGGTCGCGGGAGCGGTCCGCGAGGCCGCGAAGGCGGCCGGCGCGACGGCCTAGGCACGCCGTGCCGTACTGTGCTGGGGCTGTGAGGATCACCACGGCGGCCTTCTGCACCGGCGCGTCGTGGAACCAGCCGATGCCAGGTGCGCTCTAGGGTGACGCCGAGCGGGCGCTCTTCGTGTGACTCCCCAGGGTGTTCTCACGACTCCTACGGGTGCCGGATTGGCTTTACCACCGCAGGTAGGGGCAGGATGCTCCTCCGGGGACTCCGTCCCCGGGGGCACCCCCACCTGGGCGCGAGCGCATCGGCATCGCAGTGCCTCGGGCGGCCCCGCCGCGTGGCACACCCCAACGGCAAGAAAAACACGGGAGTAACAACATGAACCGCAGTGAGCTGGTGGCCGCGCTGGCCGACCGCGCCGAGGTGACCCGCAAGGACGCCGACGCCGTGCTGGCCGCGTTCGCCGAGACCGTCGGCGAGATCGTCGCCAAGGGCGACGAGAAGGTCACCATCCCTGGCTTCCTGACCTTCGAGCGCACCCACCGTGCCGCTCGCACCGCGCGCAACCCGCAGACCGGCGAGCCGATCAACATCCCCGCCGGCTACAGCGTGAAGGTCACCGCGGGCAGCAAGCTCAAGGAAGCGGCCAAGGGCAAGTAATCGCTCCGCTTCGAGCGCCGGTCCGCTGGAGCGCCGTTCGACCTGAGCGCCGTCGGTGCCTGCGGGCCGGCTGCGGCCGGCCGCGCCACGCGGCGGAGCCGCAGGTCTGACAGAGTCCCGCGCCCCTGACGGGGCGCGCCTCGACCGACGACGCCGAAAAGGACGCCGAAAAGGGCGGCCCCCCTCTCGTCGAGGGGGGCCGCCCTTTCGCCGTCCGTGACGTCTAGCCGAGCGCCTTGCCCGGCAGTTCGACCTTCGCGCCCAGTTCCACGAGCTTCTCCATGAAGTTCTCGTAGCCGCGATTGATCAGTTCGATGCCGTGCACCCGGGAGGTGCCCTCGGCGGCGAGGGCCGCGATGAGGTACGAGAAGCCGCCGCGCAGGTCGGGGATGACCAGGTCGGCGCCCTGCAGCCTGGTCGGGCCGGAGACGACCGCGGAGTGCAGGAAGTTGCGCTGGCCGAAGCGGCAGTGAGAGCCGCCCAGGCACTCGCGGTAGAGCTGGATGTGCGCGCCCATCTGGTTGAGCGCGGAGGTGAAGCCGAGCCGGGACTCGTACACCGTCTCGTGGATGATCGACAGGCCCGTGGCCTGGGTCAGGGCCACCACCAGCGGCTGCTGCCAGTCGGTCTGGAAGCCGGGGTGCACGTCCGTCTCCAGCGCGATGGACTTCAACTGGCCGCCGGGGTGCCAGAACCGGATGCCCTCGTCGTCGATCTCGAAGGCACCGCCCACCTTCCGGTAGGTGTTGAGGAACGTCATCATCGAGCGCTGCTGGGCGCCGTGGACGTAGATGTTGCCGTTGGTGGCGAGCGCCGCCGACGCCCAGGACGCGGCCTCCAGCCGGTCCGGCAGGGCGCGGTGGGTGTAGCCGCCGAGCGTGTCCACACCGGTGATGCGGATCGTGCGGTCGGTGTCCATCGCGATGATCGCGCCCATCTTCTGCAGCACGCAGATGAGGTCCTCGATCTCCGGCTCGACGGCCGCGTTGGACAACTCGGTGACGCCCTCGGCGAGTACGGCCGTCAGCAGCACCTGCTCGGTCGCGCCGACGGACGGGTACGGCAGCCGGATCTTCGTGCCGCGCAGGCCCTTCGGCGCCTCCAGGTACTGCCCGTCGGCGCGCTTCTCGATGACCGCGCCGAACTGCCGCAGCACGTCGAAGTGGAAGTCGATCGGCCGGCCGCCGATGTCACAGCCGCCGAGACCGGGGATGAACGCGTGACCCAGGCGGTGCAGCAGCGGGCCGCAGAAGAGGATCGGGATGCGGCTGGAGCCCGCGTGGGCGTCGATGTCGGCCACGTTGGCGCTCTCGACGCGCGTCGGGTCCAGCACCAGCTCGCCGGGTTCCTCGCCCGGACGGACCGTCACCCCGTGCAGCTGGAGCAGGCCGCGGACGACCCGCACGTCACGGATGTCGGGAACGTTGCGCAGTCTGCTCGGCGCACTGCCCAGCAGGGCGGCGACCATGGCCTTCGGCACGAGGTTCTTCGCACCGCGGACACGGATCTCGCCCTCGAGCGGGGTTCCGCCGTGGACAAGCAGGACATCGTCGTTGACGGTCATGTATCTCGCGTTCCGATGAGATGGGCAGGGGCCGGCCGGTCACTGTGCGCGGGGGCCGGGAAGACAGACTAATCGCCGATCACCCCCCTGCCGTAAGCCCAAGTACCGCCAAGACGCGTCATAGCTGTGTCACAACACGAACCGTTCCCTGCCGGGCACATGGGGTCACCGATCAGGGCGTGCGCCGGGGGCGCATCCCCGCGCCCTGAGCTGGGAGGCCCGGATTGGCTCCCCACACCGGGGGAAGATGCGGGATCATGTCTGCCATGACCGAGGTGTCCTCGCTCACAGGGCGGCTGCTCGTGGCCACCCCCGCCCTGGCGGACCCGAACTTCGACCGCGCGGTGGTGCTCCTTCTCGACCACGACGAGGAGGGCTCCCTCGGCGTCGTCCTCAACCGGCCCACCCCCGTGGACGTGGGCGACATCCTCGAGGGCTGGGCCGACCTCGCCGGCGAGCCCGGCGTCGTCTTCCAGGGCGGCCCCGTCTCGCTGGACTCGGCCCTGGGCATCGCGGTCATCCCGGGCGGCGCGAACGGCGACCGGGCCCCGCTCGGCTGGCGGCGGGTGCACGGCGCGATCGGCCTGGTCGACCTGGAGGCCCCGCCCGAACTGCTCGCCTCCGCCCTCGGCTCCCTGCGGATCTTCGCCGGGTACGCCGGCTGGGGTCCCGGCCAGCTGGAGGACGAGCTGGTCGAGGGCGCCTGGTACGTCGTCGAGTCCGAGCCCGGTGACGTCTCCTCGCCGGCCCCGGAGAGACTCTGGCGCGAGGTGCTGCGCCGCCAGCGCAACGAGCTGGCGATGGTGGCCACGTATCCGGACGACCCGTCGCTCAACTGAAGCGGGGGAGCTTCAGTACCCTGGGGCCTATGAGCACTCTCGAGCCCGAGCGCGGGACTGGTACGGGGACCCTCGTAGAGCCGACGCCACAGGTGTCCCACGGCGACGGCGACCACGAGCGCTTCGCCCACTACGTCCAGAAGGACAAGATCATGGCGAGCGCCCTCGACGGCACCCCCGTCGTGGCGCTGTGCGGCAAGGTCTGGGTGCCGGGCCGCGACCCGAAGAAGTACCCCGTGTGTCCCATGTGCAAGGAGATCTACGAATCCATGGGCAGCGGCGGCGACGACAAGGGCGGCGACAAGTAGCGGCTCCGTCCGCCCCTACCGACCCGTGAGGGCCCCGGCGCGTGCTGGGCGTGCGCCGGGGCTTTTGCCGTGCCTCGCGCCCTCGACTGGTCCAGACCTCTTGTGCGGGGTGCCGTGAATCCGTAGCGTCCCCTTGCGGTTGTACGCAGTGGAACGGCCGTTGCGCATTGTGCAACGCCTCGGGTGCGGAGGTCGACGGACGATGAACGGCACACCCCATGTCCCGGAGTCCGGCGTGGCGCTGATCCCGGCGCCGGGCCATGTGGTGCGGAACGCGCCCGGCCGCACGAGGCTGGACGGGGAGACGGCGCTGGAGGCGGGGCCCGGCACGGAGGGCGTGGCGCGCTGGCTGCGGGCCACGCTCGGCGCGGCGACGGGACTGCCCTTCCCCGACGCACCCGACCGCGCCCATCGCATCGCGCTGAGCATCGAGCCCGAGCTGCCGCCGGAGGGCTACCGCGTCGTCACCGACGGCCGGCCGCTGCGCATTCAGGGCGGGAGCGCCGCCGGGGTCTTCTGGGGCGCCCAGACCCTGCGGCAGCTGCTCGGCCCGGACGCCTTCCGCCGCGCGCCGCTGCGGCCGGACCGGGACTGGGACCTGCCGGAGATCACCGTCGAGGACAGTCCCCGATTCGTCTGGCGCGGTCTTCTGCTCGACGTGGCACGGCACTTCATGCCCAAGGAAGGCGTGCTGCGCTATCTGGATCTGATGGCCGCCCACAAACTCAATGTCCTGCACTTCCATCTGACGGATGATCAGGGTTGGCGGATCGAGATCGAGCGATATCCAAAACTGACCGAGATCGCCTCCTGGAGGCCGCGGACGAAATTCGGTCACCGGGCCTCACCGCTCTGGGAGGAGAAGCCGCACGGCGGTTACTACACCCAGGACGACATCCGGGAGATCGTCGCCTACGCCGCCGAGCGGCATATCACCGTCGTCCCGGAAATCGACGTACCGGGCCATTCGCAGGCCGCCATCGCCGCGTATCCGGAACTCGGCAACACCGACGTCATCGACACCACCGCCCTCTCCGTCTGGGACACCTGGGGGGTCAACTCCAACGTACTCGCCCCCACTGACACCACCCTGCGTTTCTACGAAGGGGTGTTCGGGGAAGTCCTGGAGTTGTTCCCCTCGCCGTTCATCCACATCGGCGGCGACGAATGCCCCAAGGACCAGTGGCGCGCATCACCGGCCGCGCAGGCCCGCATCGCGGAACTCGGGCTCGCCGGCGAGGACGACCTGCAGTCCTGGTTCATCCGGCACTTCGACGCGTGGCTTTCCGTGCGCGGGCGCCGGCTCATCGGCTGGGACGAAATTCTGGAGGGTGGTCTCGCGCCCGGCGCGGCGGTCTCCTCCTGGCGCGGCTATGCGGGCGGGATCGCGGCCGCGCGGGCCGGCCACGACGTGATCATGTGCCCGGAGCAGTACGTGTACTTGGACCACCGCCAGGCCCCCGGCGAGGACGAGCCCGTGCCGATCGGCTTCGTGCGCACCCTGGAGGACGTCTACCGGTTCGACCCCGTCCCGGCCGGACTCACCGCGGCCGAGGCGGAGCGCGTGCTCGGCACCCAGGCCAACGTGTGGACCGAGGTGCTGGAGGACACCGCGCGCGTCGACTACCAGGCCTTCCCCCGGCTCGCGGCCTTCGCCGAGGTGGCCTGGAGCCGGCTGCCGGCGCCGGCGGAGCGGGACTTCGCGGACTTCGAGCGCCGGATGGCCGCCCACTACCGGCGACTTGACGCCCTCGGGGTGGCGTACCGGCCGCCCGCCGGGCCCCGGCCCTGGCAGCGGCGCCCCGGAGTGCTCGGCCGCCCGATCGAGGGCCCGCCCCCGAACAGATAGCGGAAAAATCCCGACACCATCACCGAAGAGTGGCAATCCACACTCTCCGGTGATGGCGTGCGAAACCCGGCCATCTCCCAGGTGAGGTGGGCGAATGCCTCCTAGCGGACCCCCGCGTTCGGGTCTTGCGAAGATGTGCCAGAGTTGCCACGTCCGCCCTGTCAGCACGTACCGTACGGCGCAACAGGTGAGACCAGGTGGGGCAGCGGGAAGGGGCAGCCGGTTTGACCACGCACGCACCGCAGGCGGCGCAGGCCGTCACGCTGCCCACGACGCTGGACGAGGCCGTGGCGGCCCTGACCGCCATGCCCGCCGCGGTCCCCGTCGCGGGCGGCACCGACCTCATGGCGGCCGTCAACTCCGGCCAGCTCCGGCCCGCCGCCCTGGTCGGCCTCGGCCGGATCAGCGAGATCCGCGGCTGGCAGTACCAGGACGGGCACGCGCTGCTCGGCGCCGGCCTGACCCACGCGCGCATGGGCCGCCCCGACTTCGCGGCCCTGATCCCGGCGCTCGCCGCCGCCGCGCGCGCCGCGGGCCCCCCGCACATCCGCAACGCCGGCACCCTGGGCGGCAACATCGCCTCGGCCGCCCCCACCGGCGACGCGCTGCCGGTGCTGGCCGCCCTGGAGGCGACGCTGGTCATCGCCGGCCCGGGCGGAGGGCGCCGGGAGATTCCCGTGTCGCACCTGCTGGCCGGCGTGGAGATGCTGCACGGCGGCGAACTCATCGGCTACGTGCGCGTGCCGCTGCTGCACGCCCCGCAGGTCTTCCTGAAGGCGACCGGACGCACCGGCCCCGGCCGCGCGGTGGCCTCCGTGGCCCTCGTCCTCGACCCGGCCCGGCGCGGCGTACGCTGCGCCGTCGGGGCCATAGCGCCGATGCCGCTCAGGCCCCTGGAGGCCGAGCAGTGGGTCGCGCAGCTCATCGACTGGGACAACGACCGCGCGCTCGTCCCGGAGGCGCTGCACGCCTTCGGCGAGTACGTCTCCGCGGCCTGCATCCCCGACCCGGCGCCGGAGCCGGACGGCTCGGTGCCCCCGCTTCCGCCCGCCGTACTGCACCTGCGGCGCACCGTCGCCGCGCTGGCCCGACGAGCACTGGGGAGGGCGCTGTCGTGACCGACGACCAGCACGGAGAGGGCGCGCCGCAGGGCGGCGGACGCTGGAACCGGCTGCCCCAGGGCGACTACGACGACGGCGCCACCGCCTTCGTCAAGCTCCCCGAGGGCGGCATCGACGCCCTGCTGTCCGGCGACAGCCCCCTGGCCGCCCCAGGGCACGGCTACGTGCCGCCGCGGATAGCGGCGACGCAGGCCGAGGAGGCGCCGGCCGCCTGGCCCGCGCCCGACGGCGGCGGCCAGTGGCCCGACCCCGACGCCGCGCAGGCGCAGGCGCAGCCCGCGGACGACCGGTTCACGTACCAGCCCGGTGCCACGCAGCACTGGACCTTCGAGGAGCAGGCCGCTCCGGCCGCCTCCGCACACGATGTGACCGGGCAGTGGTCCATCCCCGTCGCCGGGGGCGAACTACCGGACGAATCGGGCGAATTCACCACGTCCTCACTGGTCGAGCAGTGG
>NZ_JBLEBI010000088.1:0-26518 GCF_047340315.1 Streptomyces sp. AF1A | reverse complement strand
GGCGCTCGGGTTCGGCGAGCGCCCGCGCGAGGAGTTCGTCGGAGGGCGGCGGCAGCGGGTTGCCGGCGGCTCGCTCCTCCTCGCGCAGGGCGCGGCCGAGGCGCCGCAGGTCGGCGGGGTCCATTCCGGCGAGGGGCGAGGCGAGCAGGATGAGGGCGGTCTCGGTGTCGAGCCAGGGGGTGTCCTCGCCCTCCTCCGGCGCCTGCGGCCGGTGCGCCTCCGCGGTGGCCACCGCTCGCAGGGCCGTCAGCAGGGGTGCGACCGCCGGTTCGTGCCGCAGGGGCAGGTCGTCGCCGTCGACGTCCACCGGGACGCCGGCCGAGGTCAGGGCGCGGCGCAGGGTCGGCAGGGCGCGGGACCCGGCGCGCACCAGGACGGCCATGTCGGTCCAGGGGACGCCGTCCTCCAGATGTGCGCGGCGCAGGATGTCCGCGATGTTGTCCAGTTCCGTGCCCTGGGTGGGATACGTGTAGACCTCGACGCGGCCGCCGTCCCGTACGGCGGTCGGCGCGCGGTGGGCGCGGACCTTGTCGGCGGGCAGCCGGGGAAGCGGCATGCGCTGGGTGATCAGGCGGGTGGCGGCGAGCAGGGCGGCGCCGGAGCGGCGGGAGGTGCGCAGCACCGCCACGGGGGCGGGGCGGCCGTCCGCGCGCGGGAAGGCGGTCGGGAAGTCGAGGATGCCGTTCACGTCGGCGCCCCGGAAGGTGTAGATCGACTGGTCGGGGTCGCCGAAGGCGACCAGGTGGCGTCCGCCGCCGGCCAGGGCGTGCAGCAGGCGTACCTGGGCGGGGTCGGTGTCCTGGTACTCGTCGACGTACACGGCGTCGTACTGGGCGGCGAGCTGGGCGGCGACCTCGGGGCGGTGGGCGAGCAGGACCGCGCGGTGGACGAGTTCCGCGTAGTCGATCACGCCCTGCAGGTCGAGTACGTCCAGGTACTCGGCGAGGAAGGCGGCGGCCGCCCGCCAGTCCGGGCGGCCGATCCGGTGCGCGAAGGCGTCGAGGGCGTCCGGGCCGAGGCCCAGTTCGCGGCTGCGGGCGAGCACGGCGCGTACCTCGTCGGCGAAGCCGCGCGTGGTCAGGCAGGCACGCAGTTCGTCGGGCCAGCGCACGTGCGTCAGCCCGAGCCGTTCCAGCTCGGGCTGGCCGGCGAGCAGCTCGCGGACCGTGACGTCCTGCTCGGGACCGGAGAGCAGGCGCAGCGGCTCGGCGAACAGGGCGCTGTCCTGGTAGGCGCGCACCAGCGCGTAGCAGTACGAGTGGAAGGTGGTGGCCCGGGGTGCGCGGGCCGCGCCGATGCGCAGGGCCATGCGGTCGCGCAGGTCGACGGCCGCCTTGCGGCTGAACGTCAGCACCAGGATGCGTTCCGGGTCACCGCCGCGGGCGATGTGGGCCGCGACGGACTCCACCAGGGTGGTGGTCTTGCCGGTGCCGGGACCTGCGAGGACGAGGAGCGGTCCGGAGCGGTGGTCAACCACGGCGCGCTGAGCTGCGTCCAGAGGAGGGGGGCCCACGGCTGGCGGCGGGGTACGGACCAGCCGGTAAGCGCCACGACTCCCCTGCCGCACCGGGGAGTGCGGCAGGCGCCTGGTGGAGGAAGAGGAGCTCACGTGGTTGGCCGGTCCTGGTGGTCGTGCTGGTGGGCAGGCGGTCACATGTGCGAGGCGGTGGCCGCGGGGTGAGGGGGACGCGTGCCGCCGACGCTACGCCGCCGCCCCGGTCGGAAGCAGGACTTCCGCTTCTTCCCTCCCGGCACTGCGGCCACGTCGGCCCCTCGTCTCACGAACGTACGTCATGCCACGGACGTGCCTCGTGTCCCCCGTACGGGTTACAGGTGCTCCCAGGCGGTGTCCGAGGGTCGAAGCTGTCAGGTGTGATGTTCCGCGCCCGTGCCGCCGTCCCATCGGGCCCGCCGCATGTCGAGCCGCGGCAGGTGGCCCTCCGCGGTCCTGCTCGCCTCCTTCAGCGGCGTGCCCTCGGCGTG
This sequence comes from Streptomyces sp. AF1A, assembly GCF_047340315.1. Taxonomy (NCBI): domain Bacteria; kingdom Bacillati; phylum Actinomycetota; class Actinomycetes; order Kitasatosporales; family Streptomycetaceae; genus Streptomyces; species Streptomyces sp. AF1A. The sequence goes on along the minus strand of NZ_JBLEBI010000088.1, from coordinate 24,535 downwards.
GTACTGCGCGAGTGCGCGCAGCTCGTGCCCGGGCAGCAGCACCCCGTCGGACCGTACGACGCGCCACCACGGGACGGCGCCGCCGTAGAGGGCCATCACACGGCCGACCTGGCGCGGTCCCCCCTCCTCCAGGAACTCTGCCACGTCGCCGTACGTCATCACGCGCCCCGGCGGAATAAGCTCGGCTACCTGAAGGACCCGCTCGGCGTACTCCGGCAGGGCGTCCGGGTGGGTCTCCCGGGCGTTTTCGGCAGGGCTCTGCTCGCTCATTCGCCCCATCCTGCCGCACCCCGCCGACATCACGGCGCGGAGCGCAGGCACCGGCCCTCTCGCCCCGGGACGGCGCTTCCGGCAGACTGTGCGCCCGCGCATCCGCACCCTGATGCCCGCGTGTGTCGGTGGGGCATGCCACCATCGTGCGGGCGGTGACTGGTGATACGAGACCAAGAAGAGACCATGAAACAGCAGGGCGTGCACCCCGAGGGCGGGGCGGGCACCCCTGACGGCGCCGCACGCCCCGGCCCCGCCGGCACGGGCAGCGCGGACACCGGCGCGCACCAGGGAAACACCGCTCCGGGCACGGCCGACGGCACGCACGCGCAGGGGGACCACGCCGTGGCTCAGGACAGGGACGGCGCCCGCGGGCGCGAGCAGGACCCGGCCGTCACACGCGCGCGTGACGACGACTCCGCGGCCGAAGTGGAGCACCTCCCGCAGACGCCGTCGGCCGACCGGGCCGCGGGCGCCGACGACGACCCGCACGCGGCGCAGCTGGAGAGCGACGAACCGCTGCTCCCCGCGCGCGTGCACCGCCCCCCGGACCTCATGCGGCTCCTGGTGGGCCTGCTCGCCATCGCCGTGCTGCTCGCGATCGCCGCGTTCGCGCACGGCACCACCTCGGGCCTCGAACAGGACATCAACAAGGGCACCGGACAGGCCCCCGACCTGCTGATCAGGTTCGCCGGGCTGGCATCCAGCATCGCGATCCTCCTCGTACCCGTCGCCTTCGCGATCGAACGGCTGATCAAGCGCGACGGGCTGCGCATCGCCGACGGCGTCCTGGCGGCGGTCCTCGCCCACGGAGTGACGCTCGCCACCGACCTGTGGGTCGCCCGAGCCGCCCCGGGCTCGATCCAGGAGGCGCTCACCCAGCCCTCGCCGGGCGACGTCCACGCCCTGACCGACCCGGTGCACGGCTATCTGGCACCCGTCATCGCCTACATGACGGCCGTCGGCATGTCCCGCAGACCCCGATGGCGCGCGGTGCTGTGGATCGTGCTGCTGCTCGACGCGTTCTCGATGCTGGTCACCGGCTACACGACCCCCTTCTCGATCATCCTGACGGTGCTGATCGGCTGGACGATCGCCTACGGCACCCTGTACGCGGTCGGCTCCCCCAACGTCCGTCCCACCGGTCAGACACTGATGGCCGGCCTGAGGCACGTCGGCTTCCACCCGGTCAGCACGGCCCGCGAGGAGGTCGTCGACAGCGAGAACGGCGACCGGGGCCGGCGCTACTTCGTCACCCTGGAGGACGGCCCGCCGCTGGACGTCACGGTCGTCGACCGGGAGCAGCAGGCCCAGGGCTTCTACTACCGGGCGTGGCGCAATCTCACCCTGCGCGGCTTCGCCACCCGCTCCAGCCTCCAGTCGCTGCGCCAGGCGCTGGAGCAGGAGGCGCTGCTGGCGTACGCGGCGATCGCGGCGGGTGCCAACGCGCCCAAGCTCATCGCCACCTCGGAACTCGGCCCGGACGCGGTGATGCTCGTCTACGAGCACACCGGCGGGCGCACGCTGGACTCGCTGCCCGACGAGGAGATCACCGACGAGCTGCTGCGCAACACCTGGCAGCAGGTGCGCGCCCTGCAGTCGCGGCGTATCGCGCACCGCAGGCTGGCCGGTGACGCGATCCTGGTGGATCGTTCCGGCAATGTGATCCTCACCGAGCTGCGCGGCGGCGAGATCGCGGCCGGTGACCTGCTGCTGCGCATGGACGTGGCGCAGCTGCTCACCACGCTGGGCCTGCGGGTCGGCGCCGAGCGCGCGGTGGCCTCGGCGGTCGGGGTGCTCGGCCCGGACGCGGTCGCCGACTGCCTGCCGCTCCTGCAGCCGATCGCCCTGACCCGCTCCACGCGCGCGACGCTGCGCAAACTGGCCCGGGAACGCGCCCAGCGCGAACGGGAAGCGGTTCTGGAAGCGTCCCGGCAGGCCAGGCCCGTCCGGCCGGAAGGGGCCGGCGAAGACGCGGAGGCCCTGCGGAAGGCCGACAAGAAGGCCGTACGCGCGCAGGCACGGGCGGAGAAGCGGGCCATCGACGAGGCCCTCGAGGAAGCCCGTGAGGAGGACCTGCTCACCCAGATCCGCCACCAGGTGCTGCGGATCAGGCCGCAGGCGCCCGTGGAGCCGGCCCGCCTCGAGCGGGTGCGGCCGCGCACCCTGATCAGCTTCATCGCCGGTGCCATCGGCGCGTACTTCCTGCTGACGCAGCTCACCCACATCGAGTTCGGTCCGCTCGTCGCCAACGCCCAGTGGGGCTGGGTCCTGGCGGCCGCGTTGTTCTCGGCGCTCAGCTATGTGGCGGCGGCGATGCAGCTGGTCGGGTTCGTGCCGGAGCGGGTGCCGTTCCTGCGGGCCGTGGCGGCCCAGGTGGCCGGCTCGTTCGTGAAGATCGTGGCACCGGCCGCCGTCGGCGGTGTGGCCCTCAACACGCGGTACCTGCAGCGCGCCGGCGTCCGCCCGGGGCTGGCGGTGGCGAGCGTGGGCGCGTCGCAGTTGGCCGGGCTCGGGTGCCACATCCTGATGCTGCTGTCCTTCGGCTACCTGACGGGCACCGAGAAAACGCCGTCCCTGTCACCGTCCCGTACCGTCATCGCGGGTCTGCTGACGGTGGCGGTTCTGGTGCTCGTGGTGACCTCGGTGCCGTTCCTGCGGAAATTCCTCGTCACGCGCGTGAGGTCGCTGTTCGCGGGTGTCGTGCCCCGCATGCTCGACGTGCTGCAGCGGCCGCAGAAGCTGGTCACCGGCATCGGCGGCATCCTGCTGCTGACGTTCTGCTTCGTGATGTGCCTGGACGCCTCCATCCGGGCGTTCGGCGACGGCTCGACCTCGCTGAGCATCGCCAGCGTCGCCGTGGTCTTCCTCGCCGGCAACGCGCTCGGGTCCGCGGCGCCCACCCCGGGCGGCGTGGGCGCGGTGGAGGCCACCCTCACCGTCGGTCTGATCGCGGTCGGCCTGCCCAAGGAGGTGGCCGCGCCGGCCGTCCTGCTGTACCGCCTGCTGACGCTGTGGCTGCCGGTGCTGCCGGGCTGGCTCGCCTTCAACCATCTGACCCGCAAGGGCGCCATGTAGCAGCGGGCGGCGGCGTACCTCGTACGGCCCGCGCCCCGAGCGGGTCGGCGCGCACGCCCCCAGGATGGAAGCATGGCCACTCCCTTCCGGCTGCGTGCCGCTGTCCTGACCACGACCGCCGTGCTGCTGGCCGCGCCGCTGTCCGCATGCGGCAAGGACACGCAGAACGCGGACCTCACGGCGCAGCAGCTGGACTGGAAGGACTGCTCCGCCCCGTCCGAGGCGGAGGGCGGCGGCTCCGCTCCGCCCCCGCTGTCGAACGGCACCAGGTGGGAGTGCGCCACCATGCAGGCGCCCCTGGACTGGAGCCGGCCCAAAGGGGACACCATCGGCATCGCGCTGATCCGCGCCAGGGCCAGCGGCCCGCCGAGCAAGCGGATCGGCTCGCTGGTGTTCAACTTCGGCGGTCCCGGCGGCAGCGGCGTCACCACGCTGCCCGCGTTCGGCGGGGACTACGCCACTCTGCGTACCCGCTACGACCTGGTCAGCTTCGACCCGCGCGGGGTCGGTCGCAGCGATCCGGTGGAATGCAAGAACGACGCCCAGCTCGACGCGTACTTCCAGCAGGACGCCACGCCCGACGACGCCACCGAACGCGCCCAGCTCATCGAGCGCACCAAGCAGTTCAACGCCGCCTGCGAGAAGAACTCCCAGCGGATCCTGCCGCATGTGCGCACCACCGACGCGGCTCGTGACATGGACCTGATGCGGCAGGTCCTGGGCGACGACAAGCTGTACTACTTCGGCATCTCCTACGGCACCGAACTCGGCGGCGTCTACGCCCATCTGTTCCCGAAGAACGTCGGCCGGGCCGTCTTCGACGCCGTCGTCGACCCGACGCAGAACCCCGAGCAGAGCGCGCTCGGGCAGGCCAGGGGCTTCCAGCTCGCGCTGGACAACTTCGCCGAGGACTGCACGTCCAAAACGACGGAGTGCCCGATCGGGGACACCCCGCAGGACGTCGAGGCCCGCATCGCACAACTGCTGCACGACCTGGACAAGAAGCCGATTCCCGGAATCGTGCCGCGGCAGCTGACCGAGACCGCGGCGACCAACGGCATCGCGCAGTCCCTGTACTCCAAGGACTTCTGGGAGTACCTCACCGAGGGCCTGGAGCAGGCGTACGACGGCGACGGCAGAATCCTCATGCTGCTGTCCGACTCGATGAACGGCCGCAGCGAGAACGGCGAGTACAGCAACATCGTCGCGGCGAACACGGCGATCAACTGCGCCGACCAGAAGCCGCGGTACACCGCCGACTTCGTCGAGCGGCGACTGCCCGAGTTCCGCGCCGCCTCCCCGCTGTTCGGGGACTACCTGGCCTGGGGCATGGTCAGCTGTACCGACTGGCCGGTGCCGGGCGCCGCCGACCATCCCGACGTCAGTGCGCACGGGTCGGCGCCCATCCTCGTCGTCGGCAACACCGGCGACCCGGCCACCCCGTACGAGGGCGCGAGGAAGATGGTGGAGGCGCTCGGCGAGGGCGTCGCCGTCGAGCTGACGTACAAGGGGCAGGGGCACGGAGCGTACGACAGCAAGAACAAGTGCGTGCAGGGCGCGGTGAACGCCTACCTGCTGGACGGGACGGAGCCGAAGGCCGGCAAGGTCTGCTCCTGAAACCCGGCCGCCACCCCGGAAATACGCAGATCGGCGAGTTATCCACAGGCTGTGATGGGCTCGGGCCGCTACGCCTACCATGGCCTGGACGCCCGGCGCGGCACGAAGCGAAGGGCCTGTGAGGGGGGTGCACATGGTGCGATTCCTGCGGTGGACGGCCGCCGTGGCCGCGGCACTGTTGCTGGCCGGGTGCGTCAGCTCGTCGGACGGGGGCGGGAACGAAAAGGGCGATGCGGGCGGGGGATCGAGCGCCGCTCCCCCGCCGGGTTCGCCGTCTTCGGCCACGGACCTGCCCGCCTCCCTCACCGCGCAGCGCCTCGACTGGCACCGGTGCAGGGCGACGGGGAACTCCGCGGCCCCGAGCGGCGACTGGCGGTGCGCCACGCTCAAGGTGCCGCTGGACTGGTCCAAGCCGAACGGAACGACGATCGGCCTCGCCCTCATCCGCGCGCGGGCGACCGGAGGCGACCGCATCGGCTCGCTGCTGTTCAACTTCGGAGGCCCCGGCGGCTCGGGCGTGTCGACGATGCCGTACTACGCGGCCACCGTCTCGAAACTCCGGGCACGCTACGACCTGGTGAGCTGGGACCCGCGCGGGGTCGGCGCCAGCGAAGGCGTCCGCTGCCGCAGCGACCGGGAGATCGCGGCAGCCGAGGACGTGGACGCCACTCCGGACACCCCCGCGGAGGAGAAGGCGTATCTGCAGGACGCCGCCGACTTCGGCCAGGGCTGCCGAAAGGCCGCGGGCCCGCTGCTGGCCCATGTCTCCACCACCGACACCGCGCGCGACATGGACCTGATGCGCCAGGTCCTCGGTGACCCGAAGATGCACTACTTCGGCATCTCCTACGGCACCGAACTCGGCGGTGTGTACGCGCACTTGTTCCCGGGGCGGGTGGGGCGGCTGATCCTGGACGCGGTGGTCGACCCGACCGCGGACACGGTGGGCCACGCGGAGAACCAGGCCCGCGGCTTCCAGCGGGCGCTGGACGACTACCTGAAGTCCACCGGGCAGGCCCCGGCACAGGGCTCGCGGAAGATCGCGGACCTGCTGAAGCGTCTCGATGCGAGGCCGCTGCCCACGTCGTCGGGACGCAAGCTGACCCAGACCCTCGCGGTCACCGGGATCGTCCTGCCGCTGTACAGCGAGGCCGGCTGGCCGAGGCTGACCAGCGCCCTGGCGTCCGCGCAGAAGGGCGACGGCTCTCAACTGCTGGCGCTCGCCGACGACTACAACGAGCGGGACTCCGCGGGCCATTACGGCACGACGTCCCACTCCCAGCGGGTCATATCGTGCCTGGACGACAGGCAGCGGCCGACGGTCGCCGAGACCAGGCAGAGGCTGGCACGGTTCGAGCGGATCTCGCCGGTCTTCGGGGACTACCTGGGCTGGGACACCGCAGGCTGGTGCCACGACTGGCCGGTACCGGGCCAGTCCGACACCCCGCAGGTGAGCGCACCGGGCGCGGCACCGATCCTCCTGGTCGGCAACACCGGCGACCCGGCCACGCCGTACGAGGGCGCCCGCAGGATGGCCGACGCCCTCGGCAAGGGCGTCGGCGTCGAACTGACCTGGAAGGGCGAGGGCCATGGCGCGTACGGCAACGGCAGCGACTGCGTCGACTCGACGGTGAACGCCTACCTGCTCGACGGGACGGTCCCGGAGGACGGCAAGGTCTGCTCCTGACGCCACCGTCCACCCGCCGCGCCCTGAGGCGCGCCGCGCCCACGGGCCGCGGCCCCGGGTGGCCGTGGCCGACCGTTTCCGGCCGGCGACGCCAGAAGCCCACGGCACCCGAGCAGTTCGGAGCCGTGGGCCTCGTCAGCCTCGCTGGTGGGCGGGAGCCGTGGTCAGTAGACCGGCAAGTCAGGCGGTGTGCCGTGTGACCTGCCGCTTTCCTCTATGGACCCTCCCCGTGGGCCGTCGTGGGGCCGTCATCGGTGTCCTGGCCGTCCGCGAAGGCCCGGTTCACGGCCTCGCGGGTCCGCTTCTCGCTGCTGGGCATCAGGTGCGTGTACGTCCGGAGTGTGAAGCCCGGATCGTGGTGGCCCAGGTACTCGGACAGGGCCTTGATGCTCTCGCCCGCGTCGAGGAGGACGGAGGCGTAGAAGTGCCTCAGGGCGTGCATTCCGCTCGCCCGGCCGAGAGGGACGCCCGTTGCTTCGAGGGCTGGGCGCCAGGCCCCGCGGTTGAAGTCGTTGCGGTTGAGGGGGCGGCCCCGGTCCCGGTGGAAGATCAAGGACGCAGTCACTGGCGGCCCGTCGACAGCGCGCCAAGGCAGCGTCACGGAGGCCGGCGGATGTTGGCTGATGTGCTCCTCGATCGAACGAGCAACGCTCTCGGGCAGCGGAACCGTACGCTCCTTGGCTCCCTTCGGCGGCGCGAACACCGGCCGGTTGCGGATGAGCTTGACCTGCCGCACGACGTGAATCACGCCCTCGATGAAGTCCACGTCTTCCACCGCCAGGCCCAGCACCTCACCCTGACGCAGGCCACATCCACCGGCCAGGTCCACCATGGGCCGGTACTGCTCGGTCAGCGCTGAACGAACCGCGAGAACGCGTTCGCGCGGCCAGGGGACAATCCGACGAGGGTCGAGCTTCGGCGCGCGGACAGACGAGGACCGGCAGGGGTTCTCGGGGATCAGGCGGTCGTCGACGGCCGCTGTCAGCATGGTGGAGAGGTTGGCGAAGATCACCCGCTGATAGGCGGGCGCCACTCCCCCGTCATGCAGCTTCCGCAGCCACTCCCGGATGTGCGTCGGTCGCAGTGAGCCCAGTGTGCGGCTGCCCAGGTAGGGCAAGACGTGCAGGCGGATGCGCTGCTCAGTGCCCACGAAGGTACCGGGGTCCATGGTGAGCGAAGCCAACCACCGTTCCGCGTGCTGCCGAACGGTTACGCGTCCGGCCTGCGGGTCGATGTACTGCCCGCGCGCCATGTCCGCCTCGATCTGCGACAGCCACTGCTCAGCCAGCCGCTTCTGACGGTCCGGGAAGCTCTTGGACTTCTCGGTGCCGTCCGGGCCAATGTAGCGGGCGCGGTAGCGCATCCCCGTGCCGTATCGGTCGGTCTTGACCTTGCGCGTCTTGCCGTCCGGTCCGACCTCAGTCTTGTACCAGCGGTCTTGAATGTGCCCGGCCATCAGGCGGCAACCCCTTTACGCTGGGAATCCACCCACGCCCGTACATCCACCGGGTCGAACCGAAGGTGCCGGCCAACTCTGAATCCGCGAGGACCGGTGCGCTTGCGGCGCCACTGGTAGACGGTCTCGACACTGGGAAGGTCGAACATCGTCACTAGGTCTTCCGGCGTGAGGTACCGCTCGGGCAGAACCCGCTGAGCGGTCGACGCGTCCGCAATGGCGAGGCGACGGTTATCCATGGGTGGGCTCTCCTTCCGTTCCGGGGGCGGGTTCGAGGGATGCGGCAAGCCAGGCTTCGGCGTCGGACAGGCCGGTGCCGGCGAAGACCCAGTGGGCGAGGACGTACGTCGTCCCGGTCTGCGGGCCGTTGGCTGCTGCGGCTTGTGCGCGGCGCCATTCGGCGCGGGCGTCACGGAGGGCGCCGAGCGTCGTGGAATAGCGGCGGGACTTGGTGGAGAAGTGGCCGCGGAAGCCGAGCATGTGGGCCCAGGCGCGCAGGCGGAGGTGTTCCAGGTCCTTGCGCGCGCCGAGGGTCCAGGCGGTTCGGATGAGGCGGCGGGCGTGGTCACTGATGTCGAGCTGGGCGAGTTCGGCGGCGAACTTCAGCGGTCGGTCCAGGGCTCCCGTCGCGGTCTCCGCGCCCTTGGTGGCGTACTTGGCGATGTACGCCGCTACGGCTCGCTCGGTCAGCTCCTGGCCGTCGTTGAAGTCGGCGGAGCGGATGGTGCGGACGTCGAGCTGTCGGCCGAAGGCGAAGGTGTGGGCGCGGCCGTCGATGACCGGGCCGTCGACGCGGACCTTGCCAGCGGCGGCCTCGATGGCGTCGGTGAGGAGTTCGGCCGTTGCCCATGGCGGGGGCGGGGTGTCTCCTCCGCTGGGGCCGTCGAGGCGGATGACCGCGTGGAAGTGGACGGCTCCGCGCTTCTGGTACTCGGCGACCTTCGCGAAGGACACGCGGGCGTGCTCGCGGAACCGGCGCTGCGACAGGCCCGCCCGCTTGGCGACCTCTCGGCGCAGGTAGACGGAGAAGCGCCGCCAGAGCTGCCCGGCGTGGGCGTTCCAGAGGACGGCCGCTTCGTAGTCGTAGGTGTCCGGGTCGAGCGGGGTACCAAGGGCGTCGTCGTCCTGGTCGTGGTGGGTGCCGCAGCGGCAGGGGCGGCCGTCGGTGCGGCTGTTGTGGACCGGGCCGAAGCCGGGGGCGGTGAAGGTGGCGAAGACGCGGGGGTGGGCGGCGACGTGTTCCGGGGTGCCTTTGCCGCCGCGCAGTCCGGCGGTGATGAGGTGGAAGGTGTCGCGGCGGTAGACCTCGGCGCAGGCCGGGCAGCGGGTGGTGCGGCGGTTGTTGCAGCGGACGAGGAGTTGGCCGGCCGGGAGGGCGGTCGAGTCGAGGTGGTGGAGGACGCGGCCGACTTCACCGGTGGTGGTGTCGATGTCGTACTCGGTGCGGTGGCCGTCGAGGCGGATCGGGTTGGTGCAACCGCCGAGCCCGGAGAGCTGCCGGAGGATACCGGGCAGGGTGCCGCCTTCGGCCAGCCTTGCGAGTTCCGGGAGCGGGGGCGGGGTGGTGCGGGTGAAGATGGCGATCTCCTTCTGACTGGATCGGTCAGGAGCGATGGCCCGGGGCGGCCGGATGCTTGGCCGTGTCGTGGCCGCCCCGGGTGCGGTTCGGCTGGTCAGCGCCGGTACTGGTCGCGGAGCAGGGAGCGCACGACGACAGCGGCGACAGCCACGGATATGGCCGTGACGGCGACGGCGGTCAGGAGCGCGGTGAGGACCACCCCGGCGACGAGCACCGTCGCGACCGTTTTCTGATCCACGGGCAGCGACGGGAGGCCGCGCCGGACGGGAGCCGGGTCGGTCGGCGCGTGGGTGTGGGCGGGCGGCGGGGTGGGGCTGTCCGGGTACTTGGGCAGGAACACAGCGGGCGTCTCCTTATCTACTCGTCTAGGTATGTGAGCCGTTTACGACGCTCACGCCGGAGCGCGTGCCGGACTCGATGGCGGGAGCCAGGAAGGTGTGCGAGAGCCAGAAGCCGAAGAGGGCGATCAGGACGACGATCCAGGTGCGTACTCCGAGGAACTTGATCGCTCCCCAGACGAAGAAGCCGAGGACGACGACGAGCGGCAGGCTGACGGTCACGGTTGTCCGGGTCCTTTCAGCGAACAGGGCAGCGGTGGGTGCGGGCAGCCAGTTCGGCGGCGGCGCGGCTGTCGTAGGCGGCGGAGAAGCCGCAGCGCGGGGCGGTGCAGGCCGCGGTGTGCTTCTCACGGCCCCGGCTGTCGTAAGCGGTGCCGACCTGAACGGGGCCGATGCGGGTGACGTTGCGGAAGCTGCGGTTGGCGGACACGGGGTCTCCTCTCAGAGGTGGGCGGCGATGGCTTCGGCCATCGGGGCCGGGACGCCGAGGCGGGCGCGGAGAGTGGGGGTGTCGATTGGGACGCCGGTACGTGCCTGGTGCTCGGCGGCGACCTTGCGGGCGTGGTGGACCAGGGCGGACGGGACGGGTACGGGCGAGGGCTGCGGTGGTGCCTCGATGGCCGGTTGGGCAGGTGACTCGGGCGCGGTTTCGGGCTCGTCCTCCTGGTCCTCGATGACCTCGGGCTCGGAGTCCGTCTTGGGCGCGGTGTGAGCGAGGAGGGTCCCGCCGAGGAAGGCGATTGCGGGCCAGCCCGCGACGAGGATCCGCAGCCAGGCCGGGACGTTGCCGAGGTCGAGGAGGCCGGCGGTGGCGACGTTGGCACCGAGGGAGGCGGCGAGCGCGATGACGAACCAGCACCAGGCCGCCGCTTTGCCGTGCCCGGAGCGCAGTCGACGCCAGGCGGCGACCAGCAGCAGGTCGACGGAGACGGGGTAGGCCCACGCCTTCCATCCGTCCTGTCCGGCGGCCACGGCGACGTCGTGAAGGTGGGCGAAGGACAGCGCGGCAGCGATGAACGCCTGGACGAGCACCGCGTCGACGCGGGCCAGGTGGGCACGCATGATGCGGCTCCTTCCGGAGTCGGGCAGGGGAAGGTCAGTCGGTGACCGGGTGCGGCAGGACGACCGGCCGCGTGCTCTCGACCGGATGCTCGGGCACGTCGGGCCGGAAGGGCTTCAGGGCGGGGAGGTCGGGCACCAGGTGGGCCGACTCGCGGCAGGTCTTGGCAGCGTCGCCGAGGGAGAGGTACGGCGTACGGATGCGGGACCAGCCGCCGGAGGTGTCGCCCGCCACGGCCAGGCCAGGCCGTTCCGGGGCGATGGAGCAGGCGGCGGAGACCGCTTCGGGGGCGATGTCGCCCAGGGCCATCTTGGCGGACGCTTCGTCGTTGACGCGGTGGCAGACGCGGCCGGTGAGCTGGGCGCGGAGCATGGTGGCGCCCTTGCCGAGTTCGGCGCCGAAGCGCTGGCCGCACACTTCCAGGTAGATGCCGGCGGCGCGGCCGAGCTGGGCGAGGCGGATGAGCTGGGTGACCATCTCGTCGCGCCGTTCCTCGTCCTTCTTTGTGGCGACCATGAAGAGTTCGGCCACCTCGTCCACGAACAGCACTACGGGCACCGGGCGTTCGTGCTCGGGCAGGCCCCAGATGTCGGAGGTGATTTCCTCGTCCGGGGTGCCGGGGGCGATGCCCTGTCGGGCCTTGATCAGGTCGTAGCGGTCCTCCATTTTCTTGACCAGCACGGGCAGCAGTTCAGCCGCCTGTTCCGGGTCGGTCGCGAGTGCGGAGAGCCGGGGCGCGAAGGGAGCCAGCTCGACACCCCGCTTGCAGTCGATGCCGACGAGGGCGACCGGCTGAGGAGCGAGTCCGGCGATGAGGTGCCGCAGGTACATGGACTTGCCGGACAGCGTGGCACCGAGGGTGAGTTGGTGGGGGATGGTGCGGTAGTCGCGGACGAACGGCGTGGCGTCCTCTCGCAGTGCGACCGGCACCTTCAGGAAGCCGCCCGCGATCTTGCGCGGCATACGCACCCGCCGTAAGACGTCGTAACCCACGAGCCGCAGCTCGACGACCCCCGGCTTGACGGTGGTGACGTACACGGCGTGAACGCCCCACGCGTGCCGTAGCCGTTCGGCCGAGGCGGCGACGTCGGCGGGTTCCTGGCCCGGCGCCAGACGGAGGCGTATCCGCAGCCCGGTCGTGGTGGGCCGGATGAGGCCCCGACGCGGCGGTACGGGGCGAACCTCGCGCTGCGTCATGGCCTTCACGGCGAGCACCCGCAGCCGGGAGGGTGCCACGGTCAGGCCGCACCCCTCCATGACCGAGCCGTACGAGCTGAGCAACCGGACCGTGGACACCGGCAGACCGACCGTGGACCAGTACGCCGCCGGGTGCTTCGCCCGGGCGTAGGCGGCCCCGCCGCCGAGTGCGGCGACAGGACCACCCACTTCCAGAAGCGTCGTCAGGCCGGACATCAGGCGGCGGCCCCGGTCGCGGCCGGGAAGGCAGCCGGAGTGACAGCGGCAGCGCGGTAGGCGATGCCGTGGCGCTGCTGGCCGTTGAAGACGGACTCCCAGGGCCGGGCGACGAGGCCCGGCAGCGAGACCGGCGCCCCGAGAGTCAGCCCCTCGGAGATGCCGCCCTCCGGAACAGTGACCTTGATCAGCGACGACTCGCCGTCCTCGATGTAGACGACGCCGATGGTCATCAGCGCCTCACCGCTGTTGGCGTCCTTGGCGATCTCGCCGGTCTGCCGGTCGCGGACCTTCGGCTCGGGGGCCTCGGTGAGGAGGATCGTCGCTCCGGAGGTCTCCACGCGGATGGTGCGCAAGGCACACTCCTATCTACTCGTCTATACAAGATGGGTTCTGCGAATCCCTTGATCGGGATCGCGTACTCACCTTGCCACACAACTTGCCCACTCGTCTATACGAGTAAGCGTGTTGGGGTGTACGAGTTCGGAGAAGCGTCCCCGCGCACCACCGCAAATCGTGATGATCAGGTCGCAGGAAGCTGGTACGACAGGACGTACGCGTCCGCCGCCATCACCGTGTCGCAGACCTCGACGGCCCGACCCTCGGTGTCGAAGGCCGTCCGGATGAGGTGGATGACCGGCACGCCGGCGGCCAGCCGGAGCGTCTTCACCTCTGCGGGCGAGGGCATCCGGGCGCGGATTTCTTCCTCGAAGTGGTCGAGGCGGTGACCCAGCTCTTCCAGGCGGGCGTAGATGCCGCCGGGGCCGGGGTTGGGCTCGGCGATAGGGGTGCCGCGGGCGATGTCGAGCGGGAGGTAGGAGGTGGCGAATTCGACCGGCCGCCCGTCGAGGAGGTACCGGCGCCGACGGGCGAGGACGCGCCGCACCGAACCGAGCCGGGTGGAGATGTCCTGGCTGGCCTTCTCTTCCTTGACCTCCAGGCTGTCGACCGTGGGATGGCTGCCGGCGGCGTCGGCCTCCACGATGAAGGCGGACTTGCCCTGCTCGCGGTGCCGCCGGGCGAACCGGTCGGAGGCGAGTCGGCGTACCGGGGGACGCGGCCGGACGAAGACGCCCTTGCCGTGCTCGGCGTGCACGAGTCCCTCGCCCGTGAGGATGGAGAGGGAGTTCCGGACGGTCATCCGGGAGACTCCGTAGTGCTCGACAAGCTCGGCTTCGGAGGGCAGCTTCTCGCCCTCGCGGAATCGCCCACGGTCGATGGCCTCGCGCAGCTGGTCGGCGATCTGCCGGAAGACCGCACGATCGCTCGTGGGGTCGAGATCACCGAGGAGGCCCGAAGGGAGAGGGCTCACGTGAGTACTCCTTTAGGTATCTAGACGAGTGGGCGAGTGTTGTTGCTACGGTGGAGAGCCTAGCCAGCCGAGAGGGCCGAGGAACGTGAGCACTGAACGCCCGCACTCCGTGAGCGTCGCCGGGGTCGTCGTGGACGACCAAGGCCGGGCCCTCCTGATCCAGCGCCGGGACAACGGCCACTGGGAGCCGCCGGGCGGCATCCTCGAACGCGAGGAGACCATCCCGGAAGCCCTCCAGCGCGAAGTCCTCGAAGAGACCGGAATCAAGATCGCCCTTCCGGCGACCCTAACCGGCGTCTACAAGAACATGAAGGGCCTGATCGTCTCGCTGGTCTTCCGCTGTGAAGCCGCCGACGGTGTGCCCACCACCGGTGACGAGACCCGCGCACTGCGCTGGGCCACCCGCGAAGAGGTCACCGAGCTTGCCGACGAGGCGTACGCGATCCGAGTCCTGGACGCACTCGACGCGACGACTCCGCCGGCCATCCGCGCCCACGACGGCGTGAAACTCGTCTAGCCCGAACCCGCTGCACATGGCGGCCTACCAGCACGAAGGAACTTGTATGCACGAGTATACGAGTACAGCTCGGGTCTGGGGACTGAGTTGCCCAGGATTCCCCGAAGAAGTGAGCCGGGCCCGCCGCTGGACGCGCGACATCCTGCGCGGCTCCCCCTTAGCCGAAGACGCCGAACTGATCGTGAGCGAGTTGAGCGCGAACGCGATCCTCCACACGGCCAGCGGCCGGGAGTACGGCAGCTTCCACCTGGCGGTCGCGGTCTCCGCTCAGGTGGTGGCGGTGTCGGTGACGGACGACGGCGGTACGGCCACGGCCCCGAAGGTCGGGCACCAGGACCAGGACGCCGAGCACGGCCGCGGGCTGGGCATGGTCAGCGCCATCGCCCACCGGGTCGTCGTGCACGACAGCGACCAGGGCCACACGGTCACCGCGGAGCTGTACGCGGACGCCCGCCTGGGAGGCCACCCATGCTGAAGCCGTCCCAGTGGGGCTACTGGTGCGAGTGCTGGACCGAGGACCTGACCGAGCAGTGGGGGCCTGCACTGCTGGCATCGTTCGACGCCTACTCGGCACCCCAGGCAGACCGTTGGGTAGCCGTCGCACTCCGCACGATCTCACCAGCCCTGGACGCGGACGCATCCGACGAGGCATGGGAGTGGCTGTACGAGGGTCGCATCGAGACCCGACGAGCCTTGCTGCGCGCCGAACCGTGCACGGTGTCAGTGACCCACGCCAAGACCCGCATCACATGGACGATCCGACCGGTGCTCTTCCTGCCACTCGCACACCGCCAGGCAGCCGAACTCCCAGGGTGCGCGTACGACTTCAAGCCCCGCCCGACGGACTGAGTTACAACTTTCTCTACTGGTTCAAGGCGGCTCGCTCCGCTCCCCGCGCGCGGCCCGGCCCCCGGCCGGGCCTGCGCTCATGTCTCCGCCCCGCTCCAGCCCGGCCGGCGCCCGTACCGCGCTCAGAGCAATCAGCCACCTGATGCCAGAGAAGGGGTATGTCGTGGCTGGGGCGGTCGGCTACACGGCTTTACGGAGCCACTTTGGCGCGAGCCTCGAAGATCATGGCCCCAACGTCGTGCTTTACCGGGCAGGTCCACAGACTGCCCGACGCGCCGGAAGCTTACGGGGCCATGATCACTCACGCCAAAGCAGCGCCACCCCAAAGCCGTTCCGCCGACCTCGCGTTTCCGCCAGCACGCCTATCCACCCGTTTAGACACTCGTGGCATCATCAATGAGGCCGTACGGCGGCTTCTGAGGGTCACCGGAGAAGCGAATACACACGAAGGGTTCGACTGCTGTCGGCGGGACGTTGTCTACGACAATTACCTGAGCGCCTTCACCCGCACCACTCAACCAGCGCCTAAGGTGAGCATAGACCTTGTTTACAATAAGGCCAGCCACAGAGTCACTGATTTCGGCGTCACTCGACTTTCGACCTTCCGGCGCCAAGTTCTTTTGTGGGCTATCAATGAGAAGGAAGCCTGGGTGCCGACCTTCTTCCTCATAAGCGAGTTCGAACAGCGTAAGCTCCCAAGCGAGCGCGAGCAGAGTCAAAGCACCCGATGACCCTACACGGTCATAGCGAAGTTTTCTAACGTGAGGAATCAGTTGTCGATCGATCTCGGCATCCGAAAGCTTTGGAAAGCCGAAGTCAGCAAGGATTTCACCAAAACGCCGCGAAAGTCCATCCAGGAGATCTTCTCGACCCCTTTGATTCTCTTGAATCTCCCTCAGTCTCCTATTGGCTTCGGCGAGCCTACCCGTCAGCAGATCTACATGCTGAGCCTTTGTCTCTACAGACTGCAGCATCGCTCGCTGCTGCGCTACCGTGTTTTTCGCCGCTTCCGCATCGCTAACCGCCTTGGCAACCCTATCCCTTTCAGCCAACAGCGGAGTCACGGCTTCTCTGGTAACTGAGTCCAATTGGCGTTGGAGAGAGAGTGCAATCGCGTCAGACTCACTGCTCACTTTCCGGGCATGTTGAATTTCTGTCTCTACTTTCTCGATATACTCCTTGAGTTCATTAAGACGGCGTTGGGTGCTCCTCAGCTCCTTACTTATATCGACATCCTGTGGTTCTCCCTCTACCGGCTGCTTGTAGCCATTTAGCCCGCCAGTCTGAGATCCATCTTTTACGGAGCCGAGGGCGTGATGCACCAAGCCTGGAATGTGCGACCTACATAGGCTGCACTGGTCGCCCTCAATAGATACGGGGGCGTCGAGTTCAGTCGCACAAGCCGGGCAAACGCTGACGCTTAGAGGATCAAACAGTCTCCTAGCCTCAACCAGCATCGTCAGTTTTCGGACGTCATCAGCGTATTGGGCACGCAGGGGTACGAGCCGCCTGAGCAAGGTTTCCCTATCCCTGAGGCGAGCGCCGGCCTCGCGCGCCTCTTGCGAACGCGTCAGGTATTCGTCGCGCAGCTGCGCTGCAAAGGAGGTTCGCTCCACGGCACGCTCATCGAGCTGAGCAAGATCTCTCTGCGCCCGCCGCAAGGCGGCTTCACACTGCTCTGATCGCTCTTCCAATTGAAGAGGACCTGTGATGCCCTGATCCCGGAGGAAGGCCCAAAGCGCTTTGCTCCCGGCCCTCTCTTCGGCGAGCTCTGCGCGTAGTTGATTAATCTGCTCGCTGAGCGCCGATCCAGCCTCGTCGTAGATGCCGAACATTAGGTCTACGACCTGACGGAGCTTGTTCGCCTTGAAGGGGTGATGCTCAAGCGTGAGATTCTTATTGTCAAGCCGCGTATTGGTCAAAAACCATAGTGGCGCGAGATCCCTGAAGCTCAAAGCGTGAGTGACGGAATCTGCCTTCGTGGGAGCCTGACGGAGACGGATTCCGTCGAGCCCACAAAGTTGTAGCAAGAACTTCGAAATATTGTCCTCTGCCGAGATATCTACCGACAGCAAGCGAGGGAAACCGGTGGCTTCCTCAAGAGTCCCACTGAAGACGCGCACCGAATTGGCACTACCATCGATCGATCGCTCTAGGACGTAATGTGCCTCCCGGAACCCCCAACGAATAGCGTCGGGAGAATCAGCGAGAGATGTGATATCTACAGTCGCGTCTGATTCGCTCTCGACCTCAGGGACGGGCTCGTAGGCCATAATCCCGAGACGCGCTGTGTGAACACCCTCTACGACCTCGATATGCTCTGGGTGCTTACTCGCCCCCAGGCAGTAGTCAATGAATTCGAGGATTGTCGTCTTACCTGTAGAGATCTGTCCGGCAATAATCGAGAGAGGATTAGGATTTCCCGACCCATCTGAAAAATTTACAAGATAGTTTTTCCGGTAGCCTCGCAGCTGAATCCCTAGGATACGGATACCGAACTCGCGCATTGTCGTCTCCTCGCGATAACGCTCTTAATTGCCATACAGATCAAGCAGTGCAGGATCCGCACGTAGCCAAGTACGGCAGTTTTCCTGGAGCTTTTTATCTGAAAGGCGATGCAAGCGGGTCCCGATCACCTCGGCGCTGTTACGATACGAGTCAGCATAAAGGCTGCATAGTTCATGTGCCGTGGCGACCCCTTTAGGGGTAATCGCAAAGGTTCTAAAACCCTCTTTAACCTCCACTTTCGCCAGTGCGTACGACACTAGGAGCGACAGATCGTGTTGGATCCTAGAACGGCGCGTTGCGAAGCGTTGCCCGGGTGAGGCATAGGTAATAGGTTTCGCCGCGAAGCCAGCTAGCACTAGTCGCTTGTAGGCGGGATCGTCCTCATCAATAATTAGGAAAGGATTAGCGGCAAAGAAGTCCAGCATTCCTAGACGATCTAGCCCCACCGACCACCCATTGGAGTGAATTACCTCAAGCAGCAGCAGTAGCTGAGCGAGCCGGAAAGCAGGGTCATCCTCGGGCCGGAAGGCTGGCTCCAATCCATCTTTGACCTGACTGTCATTCGACATCACGATGCTTCACCTTCCTTCTGTTCTGCCATATCTCCGGTCATTGCATCACCGCGGGATGCGCCCGAAGGCATCACCGGTGTCCCGGAAGTCGCGTGCTCAGCATGCTGCTTGGCTATCTGTTGGAAGTCGCGAACCCAGCCAGCCCTGCCATCGTTGACCCGCTGATGGACGAGTCCGAAGGCATGAATCAATCCGCAGCTAATCACCTTGGGCAGAGCTGGGTGATGCTCGCGTACTGCATCCATCACACGCTCATAAAGCCCCGGAGGTTGTCTCCCAGGATGCACCTGGAGCGCACTGTTGAAACGTTGTGACCATAGAGACGCTATGACAGCGCGAGAGTCCACGAGGGCCGATATCTCTTCGGGTACGGCTTTATCTGCGATCTCTCGGCTAAGAATTTCAGCGTTGAAGAACTCTTCCTTCGCCTCATCGCAGGCAAACATGCCGGCTTCGTGCATTTGCCGCACAAAAAGCGCGCCGTCGTAACGTTCCGGGTCTTCCAAGGTCACTACTGGCCGAGTTGGCACAGCAGGCACAGTGGCGATGGCATTGAAGTACTGTTCCCGAACGGCTCTGGCATCCTCTGCTATCAACAGCCTTCTCAGCTTAGCTTCATTCCAAAGGTCGATGACGACTGAGTCTTCACCTTCCTTCTTCTTCTTCCATTTTTTCCACCATTGCTCGTTAGGTCCGTCGAAATTGCATGGCATGCAAAGCGTCCACGTGGCCAACGTGTAGCCATGTTCCTTCGCTGACTTCAGTGCACTTTCGTATGCCTCACGAACTTGAGATTGCTGGGATTTATTAAAACCATCTATGAAGTACTTTGACTGCCAAACGGATACCTCGTCTTCGAAGAGCTCTCCGACATAAGCGTCAATTCCCCAGTCTCCAGGGTTCGCTTCGACCGTAGAAACTTCCGGATAGCGGACCCCGACCAGGTCTTGAATCATGCGCTCAAAAATTGCTCGGCCGCCATCGGTGGAGGCAGCTCTGACGCGCAGGATGTTGAAATCGATGAGCCCGGAAGACTGAAGTGAAACTTGCATTATCGGCATCACTCGCTTCGAACAGACGGCAACGGACATACATCTTTTAGCTCATCGATACAGACAGTGTGCCACGTTGAACCTATCGTGACTATAGGCTCAACGACGTTGCAGTCCCTAGAACTTCAGCCTGACCCGCACGCGCATGCGGCTTGCGTGCGGCACCTTCGCCCTGGTGAGCGCCCGAGCAGTCCGTGCACGAACGCAACCGCCCAAGCTGAGCGTCTGGGCAGCCTGAGTGGATGGCTGAGTACGCGCGAGGGTGCTGGATCGAGTAGGGCGAGCCGTGGGCCCTGGACTCGGCGCTCATCTCTAAACTCGACCTGCCGCTGAACCTGGAACAGAACCGCTACAACGCGTTCCACGGCCGTCTCAAGGACCTTGGGGGCCGAAGCCCGCCAGCTGGCACGGGAGTTGCCCAACGACGCGTAGGCCGGCGGGTTGACATCAGCAGGTGACATCAACGGCGCCAGACGTAGACACCCATGCACGGCCCAGGGCGTGCGACCCAACCACGCACTGACGCCGCCGGGCGGGGCCCGGATCGAACTCCTAATGCGGGTGTCAACGTCTCTGCCCAGGAACCGGCTGTACTCCTGTCGGCGCCAGCGCCGCGCTGCCAGATCAACTTTCGTCACCGGCGTGCCCCGTTAGGCGATGGACGCTACGCAAGGAGCAGCCAACGAAGGTCCGTCGTCACTACCGAACGCACGCCTGGCTGCCTGACCAACGCGACCCACAGCTTGCCGCCTGGCATCGCCTGCGGCATTTACCGCTTCGGTAGTAGCCTCATCGATGCGTTCGGCACGTGCCGCCGCGAACTCGCGGTCAAGGCTCCAGCGAGCCTCAGTGGCAGCGACAGCTACGCTACTGGGCCCCTCGACGCTCAGCACCGCTTGACTTCGGACCAGGTCAGACAACGCGTCTCGCGCCGCACTGAGGCGATCTTGGTACTCGTCGTTGGCTATGCCCGGTCGTCGGGTCTCTTGGATGAGAGCGGCGCAGCGGATGGCCGTCTCTATGAACTGGATACAGGCGCTCTTTTGCGTCGCCCGATCCTCCGCCGCCCGCCTCTCAGCATGATCCTTTGCTGCAACTTCTCGCTGTGCCTCCACTTGGTGACGCACGCCCCGGAGTGTCAACCAAGAGGTCATGCCCGAGGCCGCAAGTGCGGTGAGTGCCGCGATGATCGCGGTAAGCAGTGAGTCGCTCACCGATGCATCTCAGCAGAGATGCTTCTGCGGACGCAGAGGTTCGCCAAAAGGTGCGTCAGTGCGCGCGAAGCCGGGCCGTCCCTGGGCCGTCCGAGGCCACCCAACGCCAACCGACAACGACAGAAGCCCACGGCATCCGACGAGGTCAGAGCCGTGGGCTTCGTCAGCCTCGCTGGTCGGCGAGGCTGGTGATCAGTAGACCGGCTTGTGCGGTTCGATCTGGTTGACCCAGCCGATGACGCCGCCGCCGACGTGGACCGCGTCGGAGAAGCCCGCGGACTTCAGGACGGCGAGGACTTCCGCGCTGCGGACGCCCGTCTTGCAGTGCAGGACGATCTTCTTGTCCTGCGGGAGGCCCTCGAGGGCGGTGCCCATGAGGAACTCGTTCTTCGGGATCAGCCTGGCGCCCGGGATGGAGACGATCTCGTACTCGTTCGGCTCGCGGACATCGATGATCTCGATGTTCTCGCCGTCGTCGATCCACTCCTTGAGCTGCTTGGGAGTGATCGTGGAGTCGGCGGCCGCCGCCTGGGCCTCCTCGGAGACGACGCCGCAGAAGGCCTCGTAGTCGATGAGCTCGGTGACGGTCGGGTTCTCGCCGCACACCGCGCAGTTCGGGTCCTTGCGGACCTTGACCTGGCGGTACTGCATCTCCAGGGCGTCGTAGATCATCAGGCGGCCGACCAGCGGCTCACCTGTGCCGGTGAGGACCTTGATCGCCTCGGTGACCTGGATGGCGCCGATGGACGCGCACAGCACGCCCAGCACGCCGCCCTCGGCGCAGGACGGGACCATGCCGGGGGGCGGGGGCTCCGGGTAGAGGCAGCGGTAGCAGGGGCCGTGCTCGGACCAGAAGACGGAGGCCTGGCCGTCGAAGCGGTAGATGGAACCCCACACGTACGGCTTGTTCAGCAGCACGCAGGCGTCGTTGACCAGGTAGCGGGTCGCGAAGTTGTCGGTGCCGTCGACGATCAGGTCGTACCGGCTGAAGATGTCCATCACGTTGTCGGCCTCGAGCCGCTCCTCGTGAAGGATCACGTTCACGTACGGGTTGATGCCCTTGACGGTGTCACGCGCGGACTCGGCCTTGGAGCGGCCGATGTCGGACTGGCTGTGAATGATCTGGCGCTGCAGGTTCGACTCGTCGACCTCGTCGAACTCCACGATGCCGAGGGTGCCCACGCCCGCGGCGGCCAGGTACATCAGCGCCGGCGAGCCCAGGCCGCCCGCACCCACGCAGAGCACCTTGGCGTTCTTCAGCCGCTTCTGCCCGTCCATGCCCACGTCGGGGATGATCAGGTGGCGGGAGTACCTGCGGACCTCGTCTACGGTGAGCTCAGGAGCTGGCTCGACCAGGGGTGGCAGCGACACGGGGACTCCGTTGGTCGGTCAATCACTACGGTTGTTCTTGTGGTAACACTGCCACGCCCTTCTTCATTCCGAGACACCCGTTCCGATGCGCGAGACGATTTCGTCCCAGTAGCCGGGCATGGTCTCCCACGGGTCGGTGCGGCCGCGCAGATCGGAGCGGTCCGTGAAGTAGATCGTCGCCGCACCCTGCCAGCGGGCGATGCGCAACGCCTCCTCCAGGTGGCCGCGGGGGACGCCGTGCACGAAGTGGCAGAACCGGTCGGGCGGGTAGTCGGCGGTCCACTCCGCAACCTGCGACCAGCGGTAGTCGGACCAAGGGCCGGAGAAGGTCACCAGCTGGTCGGCGTTCTCGGCGTAGGACGGGTGCGGGTGGCGGCCGTGCCCGAGGACGATGTGAGCGGTGTCACTGATCGTCCGCAGGGTGGTGATCACCCGCCGGACCTCGGGGAGCGCGGCACGCTCGGTGGGGCAGCGGGCGAGGAGGAATCCGTCGGCCCGGTACCAGTCGAGGTAGCGCTGGGCATCGGCCAGCAGATCGCCGAAGCCGCGCATCCCATGGGTGAGGTCCAGGTGGCCGAGGACGCGCACGCCGGCGCCGCGCAGCCGGCCCGCCGCCTCCAGGCAGTGCGGGTCGGGGCGGGTGCCGGGGCCGCCCGCCACGTTGAGCACGACCCAGTCCAGCGGGGTGCCGGGGCGGGCGAGCGCGGCCCACTCCTCGGGCGCGACGAGCGGGTGGGCGTAACCGGGGACGCCGAGGGCGGTGCGCAGGCCGGTGCTCGTGCCGCCCGGGGTGGTGCTGGTCAGATGCGGCATGCCGCCTCCATCCAGATGTCGGCCAGGGACTCTTCGAGGTTGATGCGGGGCCGCCAGCCGAGCCGGTCGCGCGCGGTGCGCACGTCGGCCTGCTGCCAGCTGCCGCAGCCGTCCGGGTACGGGTACGCCACCGGAACCGCGTGCTCGGCTTCGGCGCGCGGGTGCCCGATGGCGCTGCGCAGCGGGCCGGGCGGCGCGTCGAGTTCGTGCATGGCGCCGCCGTACCCGGCCACGCGCGCGAGGACGGCGGCGGCGTCGCGGAGGCGGACGGCGCGGCCGGAGCCGATGTTGATGACGCCCTGCGCGGCGGAGAGCGAGGCGGCGTGCACGGCGCGGGCGACGTCGCGCACGTCGACGAAGTCCCGCTGGACGCCGAGCCCGGCGAGCTTGAGTTCGCCGTCGCCGGACTGCATGGCGCGGCGCATGGCCTCGGCGAGGCGGCCGAGCGGGGAGCCCGCCGGGGTGCCGGGCCCGGCCGGCGAGAAGACGCGCAGGACGACGGCGTCGAGGCCGGAGCCGAGGACCAGTTCGGTGGCGGCGAGTTTGCTGACGCCGTACGGGCCGCCCGGGCGGGGCACGGCGTCCTCGGCCGTGGACGAGCCGGGCTGGCTGGGCCCGTACTCGGCGCTGCACCCGATCTGCACCAGCCGGGCGCCGCAGCCGCTGCGGCGCAGGGCCTCGCAGACGGTGGCGACGGCGACGGTGTTGTGCCGGGTGAGGTCGCGGGCGCCGCCGCGGGTGGCTCCCGCGCAGTTGATGACGACTCCGGGGTGGACCGCGTCGAGGAAGCGGGTGAGCGCGCCGGGGCTGCCGGTGGCGAGGTCGAAGCGGACGTCGGCGTCGTCGCCGCGGCCGAGCGCGGTGAGCTGGACGGCCGGGTCGGCGAGCAGGCGGTCGGCGACGAAGCGGCCCAGGTATCCGTTTGCTCCGATCAGCAGGACCCTCATCGCGCGGCTCCCGGGGTGTGCGCGCCGGCGGAACGGGCCGGCGCGAGGGCTCGTGCGGCCGCTCCGGCGGCTCCGGTGGCTCCGGACGCTCCGGGTCGGGAGGTGGTCATCTGGTGTTCTCCTTCATGGGGTGGTGCCGATGCCTGTGGGGTGCGCCGGGCGCCGCGCCTCCGGCCGGCGCACGGCGACGTCACGCGCCGCGGGCAACGGCGGCCCGCTGCCGCGTCGTTCACTCGGGGGCTCCCGTGGGCGCGTGGGCCGACGCCCGGGTGAGGGTGCGGCCGGCGTGCAGCAGCAGGGCCAGGGCCGCGGTGCCGCAGGCCAGGGCTGGGACGGCGGCCTCGCCCCAGACGTCCACGAGCGTCCGCACGGGCGTCGCCAGGAAGCCGCAGCCGGGCAGCCGACCGGCCAGGAGCAGGGCGGGCGCCGCCGCCTCCGCGCAGGCGGCGGCACGGAGGGCGACGGCGGGGGCGTGCCGGTGCCGGCGCACGGTGAGCAGGCGCGCGAGCAGGAGCAGCGCGCCCAGGCCGACGGCCTGTGGGTAGGCCGCGGATTCGCGCAGCACCGAACCGCACAGCAGGAGCAGCGCGGTGAGCGCGCCGAGGAACAGGGCGAAGACGCCGAGCAGCAGCGGTGTGGCCGCGGCTGTGAAGTCCTCCAGGCCCCGGCTGCCGGCGAGCCTGCGGCGGGCGCCCGCGCCGAAGAGGTGGGCGCACCAGGCCGCGGGAGCGCAGGCCAGGGTGAGCGCGAGGGCGGGCGCCGTGGCCGTGGGCCAGGAGGCTCCCGGGGTGCCGGTGGGCAGGGCGTCGGGGCCGCCGGTCACCACGGCGTGGAGGAGGCCGTCGCCGAGGAGTGCGTAGCCGAGCAGCCAGAGCGTCGACA
>NZ_JBLEBI010000087.1:0-26573 GCF_047340315.1 Streptomyces sp. AF1A | reverse complement strand
CATGGGGAGCGGCGGACCGCCGGGGGCGAGCGGTGCCGCCGCCGAGGTGCCCGGAGCCGGCTCGCCGGAACATGCGTGAGGGGCGACCACCGGCTGGTGGTCGCCCCCAGGGAAGTCTTCTGCCGGGCCCCGCGGCAGCGGTCAGTGGCCCTGTTCGTCCCGGCGCCGCTGCCAGCGCTGCTCGATCCGGTCCATCATGGAGCGCTTGGGGCGCACCCCGCGGCGAGCGGCGGCAGGAGGCTGCTCACCGGGCTTGGGAGCCTTGCGCCAGCCGGTGACCGCGAGCACGGCGCAGCCCAGCATCACGAGGAAACCCACCACACTGACCCAGATCAGCTGGGCGACCATTCCGGCCATGAGGAGCGCGATACCCACGAGGAAGCCCGCGACCGCCTGGTAGACCCGCCGCCGGGTGTACGTACGCAGCCCGTTTCCCTCAAGCGCTGACGCGAACTTGGGATCTTCGGCGTACAGCGCTCGCTCCATCTGCTCGAGCATGCGCTGCTCGTGCTCCGAGAGCGGCACGGAGTCCTCCTCATCGTGCAGTCGCCGGGGCGACCCGGGGGGTCCCTTCAGGATAGGCAGGGAATCGCCCCCGTGAAACCCGCCCCTCTACGCCAATTGGCCACCGGAGTCCGTCATGGGCGTCCCGGCTCGCTGAGGCTTCCATTCCCCGGCGGCCGACCCGTCATGCCGGGCGGCTTACCTCGATCATACGGCGCAAACCCCACGATCGGGGGGCTTGTGGCGTACTCCATCCGCCGACGAGCCCCTGATCAGCGGCGGGTCCCGGCGGTGCGCTCAGTCCTCGGCGGCACCCGGCGTCTCACCGAGCACGTGCAGCTGCGTGGCCACGGAGTGGAACGCGGGCAGTTCGGCCGCCGCTGCCTCCAGGTTGAGCAGCGCGTCGAGGGCGCCGGGCTCGGTGTCCACCAGGACGCCGGGCACGAGGTCGGCGAAGACCCGCACGCCGTGCACGGCGCCGACCCTGAGGCCCGCCCCCTCGACCAGCGCGGTCAGCTGGTCGGCGGTGAAGCGGCGCGGCATCGGGTCGCCGCTGCCCCACCGGCCGTCGGGACTCTGCAGCGCCTGCCGGGCCTCCGTGAAGTGACCGGCGAGGGCGCGGGCGAGCACCGCCCCGCCGAGCCCGGCGGCCAGCAGGCTGAGCACGCCTTCGGAGCGCAGGGCCGCGACCGCGTTGCGAACGCCCTCGGCCGGGTCGTCCACGTACTCCAGCACGCCGTGGCACAGCACGGCGTCGTAGCCGCCGCGCTCGACCACGTCGAACAGGCCGTGCGCGTCGCCCTGGACGCCGCTGACCCGGTCGGCGACGCCGGCCTCGGCGGCGCGGCGGCCCAGCGCGAACAGCGCGTTGGGGCTGGGGTCGACCACGGTGACGCGGTGGCCGAGGCGGGCGACGGGCACCGCGAAGTTGCCGCTGCCGCCTCCGGTGTCGAGGACGTCCAGCGAGTGCCGTCCCGTGGCCTTCACCCGGCGGTCGAGGGCGTCCTGGAGGACCTCCCAGACCACGGCGGTACGCAGCGAGGCCCGGGACGGGGAGGGGTCGGAGCACACCGACGCCCAGTGCGGGTGGTGAGGGGAGACGGGCGGGCGCATCGGGTCCGACACGGCTGTTGACTCCTCGGCGGGGCGGATGGCTTGAGGCGACTCCACCCTATTGCCTCCGGCGCCGTCCCGGTCACCGCGGCGACGTCCGGCCGGGACCGTCTCGCGCGTCGGACGAAGGGCGCACCACCCGTGGTCAGCCCG
This sequence comes from Streptomyces sp. AF1A, assembly GCF_047340315.1. NCBI lineage: Bacteria > Bacillati > Actinomycetota > Actinomycetes > Kitasatosporales > Streptomycetaceae > Streptomyces > Streptomyces sp. AF1A. The sequence goes on along the minus strand of NZ_JBLEBI010000087.1, from coordinate 24,803 downwards.
CGTCCGGGAGGTCACCGCGGGACCGCGGGCCGCCCCGGTCGTCGGCGTCCGGGCGGGGCTGGGGCAGGACCGGCTGGAGCACGAGCATCCGCTCGACGATGCGCAGGAACATCGCCACGTCCCGTATCAGGTCGTCCGCGTCCCGCCGGCTCGCCGCGCCCTGGATGCCCGCCTCGGCGCGGGCGCGCCGGGCGGCACCGGAGGCGAACAGGGCACTCCACTCCGTCAGTTCGGGGGCGATCTCCGGCAGCACCTCCCAGGCGCTGCGGATCCGGGCCCGGCGGCGCGGCGAGGTCTCGGGGCGGCCGCGGGCGGCGAGTACGGCGGCGGCGGTGCGCAGGGCGGCGAGGTGGGCCGTCGCATAGCGCTCGTTCGGCGCATCCAGGACGGAGGCCTCCTCCAGCGCGGCGCGGGCCTGGGCGAGCAGGTCGAGGGCGGCGGGCGGGGCCGTGGCCCGGCGGAGCACGGGGTGCACGTCGCTCGCCGGGCCGGTCAGTGAGGGGGCAGGGCCGGAGGCGCGGCGCCGGCGGGCGGCGGCTGCGGACGAGTAGGCCATGACGAACCTCCTGTCGTCTGGGTGACGGCACGGGTGCCGTATGTGCCCATCGTGAGGTATGGCACTGACAATCCGTTCTGACCTGCGGCTTTGCCTCGATCGTAGGTTCAGGCTATTTTTGAACTGACCAGTCAGTTCAAAAACATCGAAGGGCAGGGGGGGTTGTGGACGGCGTGGACGTCACGGCCGAGAACCTCGGACTCAGGGGGCCCCGGGGGTGGGCCTTCCGGGGCATCACGTTCGAGGCGGAGCCCGGCTCGCTGATCGCCATCGAGGGACCGTCCGGCTCGGGCCGTACGTGTCTGCTGCTCGCGCTCACCGGACGGATGAAGCCCACCGAGGGGGTGGCCACCGTCGGCGACGTCGGACTCCCGCGCCGCATGGCGGCGCTGCGCCGCGTCAGCGCGGTGGCCAACGTGGCCGGGGTGACCGACCTGGAGCCGGCCCTGACCGTGGGCGAGCACCTGCGCGAACGGGCCCTGCTGCAGCGCCGGTTCGGCGACTCCCTCCGCGAGGCGCTGCGCCCGCGGGCCCAGCGCACGCACGAGGCACGGCTGCGCGTCGACGCGGCGCTGGCCGCCGCCGGGCTGGACCTGGAGACGCTGCCCAAGGGCTCCCGGACGGCCGTACGCGACCTGGAGAGGGTGCAGGAGCTGCGGCTGTCCCTCGCGCTCGCCCTCCTCGGCCGGCCCCGGCTGCTGGGCGTGGACGACATCGACACGAAGCTCTCGGAGGCCGAGCGCGCCGAGGTCTGGGAATTGCTGCGCTCCCTCACGCGCGCGGGGACGACCGTGCTGGCCGTGTGCCGCAGCGCCCCCGAGGGCTGCGTGACCGTCTCCACCGGCGCGGACGGCAAGGACCGCGAGAGCACCCCGGAGAGCGACCCGAAGGAGGACGTCGATGCGCTCGCCTAGGCTGGCCGCGCTCGAACTGAGGCGCTTCGGGCGCGGCAGGCTGCCCCGCGCCGCCCTGGTCGCGCTGCTCGTGCTGCCCCTGCTCTACGGCGCCCTGTACCTGTGGTCGTTCTGGGACCCGTACGGCCGCCTGGACCGCATCCCGGTGGCCCTGGTGAACGACGACAAGGGCGCCACGGCAGGCGGCAAGAAGATCGCCGCGGGCGACGACATCGTCGACGGGCTGCGCGACAGCCGCACGTTCGACTGGCACGAGGTGAGCGACGCCGAGGCCCGCAAGGGCGTGGAGAACGGCACGTACTACCTGTCGCTGACCCTGCCGGCCGACTTCAGCTCGCGCATCGCCTCCAGTTCCGGCGACTCCCCGGAGACCGGCGCCCTCCAGGTGCGCACCAACGACGCGAACAACTACATCGTCGGCCAGATCTCCCGCACCGTCTTCAACGAGGTGCGCTCGGCCGCGTCCACCAAGGCCTCCCGGACCTTCCTGGACCGGATCTTCATCTCCTTCTCCGACATCCACGACAAGACCGTCACCGCCGCCAAGGGTGCCGACCAGCTCAACAGCGGCCTGGGGAAGGCCGAGAAGGGCTCCCGGGACCTCGCCGACGGCCTGAAGGACGCCAAGAGCGGCAGCGGCAAGCTGGCCAAGGGCCTGACGAAGCTGAACACGGGCGCCGCAGACCTGCAGGACGGCTCGCGCCGGGTCGCCGACGGCACCCAGGCGCTCGCCGACCGGGTCAACGGCGTCTACGGCAAGGCCGGCCCCTACCTGAAGGACAACCAGAAGACCATCGGGGACACCGCCAGGCTGGTCGCCGACTCGGCGAAGACCGTGGAGGACAACCTCGACGTCCTGGTGAAGCTCGCCCCGGGCGCCGCCAAGACCGCCCATGCCTCCGCCGCCGTCCTGGACGAGGTGTACAAGGCGCGCTGCACGACCCCGGCCCTCCCCGACCCCGTGTGCCCGGACCTGAAGCGGGCCAGGCAGGCCGCCGACGACGTGGCCGCGGTCGCCGACGACCTCAACACGCTGATCGCCGACCAGGACGGCGACCTGAAGACCATGCGGGACAACCTCGGCACGCTGCAGCAGCAGGCCCGGGCCCTCGCCGCGCGCGCACCGCACCTCTCGGGGGATGTCGGCGACGCCGTGAAGAGGATCAACAAGCTGAACGACGGCGCACACAAGGTCGCCGACGGCGCCAAGAAGCTGCACACCGGGCTCGGCACCGCCCGGACCGGCGCGGCGAAGCTCCACAAGGGCATCGGCACCGCCGAGTCCGGCGCCCAGACCCTGAACGGCGGCATCTACAAGCTGGCCGACGGGTCCGGCAGGCTCGCCGGCGGCCTGCACGACGGCGCGAAGAAGATCCCCGACTACGACCGGCACGACCGCGACCGGCGCACCGGCGTGATGGCCGACCCGGTCCAGCTGGCCTCCCACGACCTGCACAAGGCGCCCAACTACGGCACCGGCTTCGCCCCTTACTTCATCCCGCTGTCCCTGTGGGTGGGCGCGATGGTGGCCTACATGCTGATCCCGCCGCTCAACCGGCGTGCCCTGGCGGCCGGTTCGCCGGCCTGGCGGATCGCGTTCGCCGGCTGGCTGCCGGTGGTCGCGTTGAGCGCGCTCCAGGTGGCCGCCCTGATGGCCGTGCTGCACTGGGCGATCGGGCTGCAGATGATGCGGGCGGCCGGCACGATCGGGTTCCTGTTCCTGGTCACCGCGTGCTTCGCGGCGGTCGTGCAGTGGCTCAACGCCCGCTTCGGCGCGGCCGGCCGCATCCTGGTCCTGGCGCTGCTGATGCTCCAGCTGACCTCGGCGGGCGGCACGTATCCCGTGCAGACCAGCCCGCACTTCTTCAACGCCATCCATCCGTTCCTGCCGATGAGCTACGTCGTGGAGGCGCTGCGCCGGCTGATCACGGGCGGCGGTCTCGGACCGGTGTGGCAGGCGTGCGCGGTGCTGGCCGCGTTCACCGCGGGCGCCCTCGCCCTGACCGCCGTCGCGGCCCGGCGCCGGCAGGTGTGGACGCTGGACCGGCTGCACCCGGAACTGGCCCTGTGATCGCCGGGGATCCCCCGCACGCGGGCTTACCTGTGAGAATCGGTGCCATGGAAAGCAGCAGCGCCAGGCCCGGCGGCAGCACCCGCCGGGAGGCCACCCGGCAGAAGCTCTACGAGGCGGCCGTCACGCTCATCGCCGAGCAGGGCTTCTCCGCGACCACGGTGGACGAGATCGCCGAGCGGGCCGGAGTGGCGAAGGGCACGGTCTACTACAACTTCGCGAGCAAGTCGGTCCTCTTCGAGGAACTGCTGCGGCACGGGGTCGGGCTGCTCACCGCCTCCCTGAAGAAGGCGGCCGACGACACCGCGCGCGCGGGCGGCGGCAAGGTGGACGCGCTGGACGCGATGGTCCGCGCGGGCCTGGTCTTCATCGACCGCTATCCGGCGTTCACCCAGCTGTACGTGGCCGAGCTGTGGCGCACCAACCGGGCCTGGCAGTCCACGCTGATGGTGGTCCGCCAGGAGGCCGTCGCCGTGGTCGAGGGCGTGCTGCGCGAGGGGGTGGCGGCCGGCGAGTTCAGCGACGAGATCGACATCCAGTTGACGGCGGCGGCCCTGGTCGGCATGGTCCTGGTGGCCGCCCTGGACTGGAAGTCGTTCCAGCCGGAGCGGTCCCTGGACGACGTCCACGCGGCGCTCTCCCGGCTGCTCCAGGGCCGGGTCAGCGGGAAGGGCTGAGCGGGCCGGCGCACGCGGAGGGCGCCGGTCCGCTGCCGGACCGGCGCCCTCCCGTTCCCCGTGCTCCCCCGTACTCCCCGTACGGTCTCCCCCGTTGGTCCCCCGTGGATGGTCGTCCCCGGGTCCCCCGACTCGCTTCCGCCGACGGATCGGCGGAAGGAGCGGCAGGGACGGCGGGCGCCGTTCCGCCGCCCCGTGCCGGCGGTGCCGGGCCGCGCCCCGTGCCGTGCCTCAACTGTCCCGTCCGCGGGGGCCGCCGCCCATCCGCGCGGGTACTCATCTCGCCGCCTAGGTACGGATACTCACGCATCCGCGCGCGTGCCCGCCGGTCCGGCCCGCCGTCTGGCTACGATCGCGTCCGTGTCCGTACTCCCCTTGGTCTTCACCAGCGGCTGGGCGAGCGGCATCAACGCCTACGCGGTGGTGCTGCTGCTCGGCCTGTTCGGTCTGACGGGGGTGAGCGACGACGTCCCGCAGACGCTGCAGCGCCCCGAGGTGCTGATCACCGCCGGGGTGCTGTTCCTGTGCGAGGCGGTCGCCGACAAGATCCCCTACGTCGACTCGGCGTGGGACGCGGTGCACACCGTGGTCCGCCCGCTCGCGGGCGCCTGGGTGGGCGCGCTGCTCGCCGGGCACAGCGGCTCGCTGTCGGACGTGGCGGCCGGGCTGATCGGCGGTTCGACGGCGCTGGCGGGCCACACGGTCAAGGCCGGAACGCGGATGGCGGTCAACACCTCGCCGGAGCCGTTCAGCAACATCGCGCTCAGCCTCGCCGAGGACCTCGGGGTCGGCGGCATCGTCTCTCTGGCGATCTTCCATCCGGAGGCGGCCGCGGTCATCGCGGCCGTGCTGCTGGCCGCGGGGCTTGTGGTGCTGCTGTTCCTCGTCTCCCGCATCCGGCGCTTCCTGCGCCGCCGGGTCCAGCGACGCGAGGAGCGCCGGCTGGCCTCGCGGGCGCCCTGACCGCCCGCGGGCCCCGCTGTCAGTGGCGGTCGATAAAGTCGCAGGCATGGCACGGATTGCGGTGATCGGCGCCGGGATGGGCGCGATGGCGGCCGCCGCCCGGCTGGCCGTCGCGGGCCACCGGGTGGTGGTGTACGAGCGCACGGACACCTACGGCGGTGCGGTGCGCCGCTTCGAGCGGGACGGGTTCGCCTTCGACACCGGCCCGGGACTGCTGACCCTGCCCGCCGTCTACCGCGACCTGTTCGTCAAGACCGGCAAGGAGCCGCTGGAGGACTGCGTCGAGCTGGTCCAGGTCGATCCGTCCGCGCGGCACGTCTTCGCGGACGGCACCGAGGTGTCCCTGCCGAACGCCTCGCGCGCGGGAGTCGTCGCGGCGCTGGACGCGGCGCTGGGCGGGGGCGCGGGCGAGCGGTGGGGCGACTTCCTGGTGCGGGCCCGCGAGGCCTGGGACCGCACACGCCGGCCCCTGCTGGAGGAGCCGCTGTGGCCCAACTGGCAGGTGCTGGCCGGGAAGGAGCCGTATCCGGCCGTCCCGCACCGGCGCCTGCTGCGTACGCGGCACGCGCGCACACTGTCCGAGATCGGCTCCATCGAGCTGCGCGACGAGCGTCTCGCGGCCCTGCTGGAGAGTTCCGCGCTCTCCTACGGCCTCGATCCGCGCAGCGCGCCGGCGAGCGCGGCCGTGCTGCCCTACATGGAGCACGCCTTCGGCACCTGGTACGTGCGCGGTGGCATCCGGGAGCTGGCGCGCGCGGTCTACGAGAGGTGTGTGCGGCGGAAGGTCGAGTTCGTCTTCGGCGCCGAGGTGACCCGGGTGCTGGAGAAGGACGGCCGGGCCACGGGTGTGGAGCTGGCGGGCGGCGAGGTGGCCGAGGCGGACTTCGTGGTGGCCGGTGTCACCCCGGACACCCTGGACCGGTTCGTCACGGGCCCGGCCCTCCGGGGCGGCGGCGAGGTGGCGCCGCAGCGCCGGACGCCGAGCCGGCTGACGGTGCTGCTCGCCCTGCGGGGCGAGCGGCCCGCAGGCGCAGCCCACCGGACCGTGGTGCACGCGGAAGACCGCGAGGCGGAGCGGGAACTGCTGTTCGGCGACCCGGGCGGGATGGCGGCGCGGCCGACCGTGACCGTGCTGCGGCCGGGCGACCCGGCGCTGGTGCCGGACACAGCGCATGAGTCGGTCGTCCTGGTCTCGACGGTCCCGGCCCTGCCCCAGGGGGAGGGCTCGGCGGGGCGGGAGGTCTACGACCGGCACGCCGAGGACATGATCGCGGTGGCGGAGCGGGCGGTGCCGGGGCTGCGGGACCGCATGCTCTGGCAGGAGGTGCGCTCCCCCGCCGCCGTCGAGGAGGCCACGGGAGCCGTGGGCGGCGCGATACCGGCCCCCGCGCTCGCGGCCGGCGCCGGACGCCTGCTGCACCCCGGCAACTCCACCGGGCTGGCCGGCCTCTTCACCGTCGGCGGCTGGTCCCACCCCGGCGGCGGACTGCCGCACGCGGGCATGTCCGGCGCGCTGGTGGCGGGGCTGATCGTGGAGGGCCCGGGCTTCCGGGGCTCCCAGTGAGCGGGGTCTGAGCCTCAGAAACGGTACTGCTCGTCGTACCCGGGCCCGGGCTGCTGCTGCCCCTGGCCCTGGTACGGGTACGGCTGCTCCTGCGGGAGCTCGCCTCCGTAGGTCTCGTCGCTGCGCTGCTGCGGCACCCACACCCCGGCGGCCGGGGTCTCGCCGTAGCCGCCGGTGGCGTACGCGTCCTGGGCGTAGCCCTGCTGGCCGTACTGCTGGGCGTAGCCGGTGTCGTAGCCGCCGTAGGCCTGGGTGCCGACGTACGGGTCGGAGTAGTTGGCGTAGCCCTGCTGGCCGCCGGTGTCGTAGCCGTAGGCCTGCTGGCCGTAGCCGGAGTAGTCGTAGGCGTACGCCTCCCCGCCCTGCGGCTGCTGCTGGGCGGTGCCCGCGTAGGCGGCGGTGTCGCCGTAGACGCCGTAGTTGCCGGTGTCCTCCGGCAGGGGCTGCGGCTCGTAGACGGCGGTGGTCTCGGCGGCGGTGGCGTGGGCGGGGGTGAAGACGTCGTCGCGGTCGTAGTCCCCGTAGTCGCCCTGGGTCCCGGCCTGGGCGTAGGCGTCCTGGCCGGCCTGCTGCTCGTCGCCGGCCTCCGCGTCGGCGTCGTCCGGCGGTTCGGGGCGGTCCGCCCTGCCGCGGCGGCGCCTGCCGTCGTCGGGCTCGTCCTCGGCGTCGGGGCGCCGGACCGCCCAGCCCGCCGCGAAGCCGCGGCGGAACGACAGCGTGACATAGGTCTGGCCGATCGCGAAGGCGATCGCACCCACCCCGATCACGACGACGGACGGCATCAGGACGCCGAGCACGACGCCGAGGAAGCCGACGAAGGCGAGCAGGCGCCAGCGCAGGCGCGCCTTGTACTGCAGCAGCACCTCGCCCAGCAACCACAGTGCGACGATGCCGAACGCGATGTAGAGGACCGTCCAGCCCATGTACGCCCCTCTCCCAGTGACCGTTACGCAGTGTGTCGTATCGCGGTGCGGCCGGTCTAGGCCTGCGGGGGATGGTGCAGGCCCAGGTTCTCGTAGATTTCCAGGGTCGCCGTGGAGTTGTTGAGCGTGATGAAGTGCAGTCCGGGCACTCCCTCGGCCAGCAAGCGCGCGCAGAACTCCGTGGCGAAGTCGATACCGATGGAGCGTACCGCCGCCGGATCGTCCTTCGCTGTGAGGATCCGCTCTTTCAGGGCGTCCGGGACGTGGGCGTTGCTCAGACTGGGCAGCCGTTGCAGCATCTTCACGCTGGTGACCGGCAGAACCTCCGGGATGACCGGGGTGTCGCAGCCCGCGGCCACCACGCGGTCGCGCAGCCGCAGATACGATTCCGGCTGGAAGAACATCTGTGTGATGGCGTAGTCGGCGCCCGCACGGCACTTGTCCACGAAGTGGGTGACATCGGTGTCCCAGTCCACGGAGCGGGGGTGCATCTCCGGGAACGCGGCGACGCCCACGCAGAAGTCACCCGACTCCTTGATGAGCCGGACGAGTTCGGCCGCGTAGGTCAGGCCCCGGGGGTGCGGGACCCACTCGCCCATCGGGTCGCCGGGCGGGTCGCCGCGCACGGCGAGCATGTTGCGGATCCCGGCGTCCGCGTACTGGCCGATGATGTTGCGCAGTTCGGCGACGGAGTGGTCGACCGCGGTGAGGTGGGCGACCGGGGTGAGCGTGGTGTCGGCGACGATCTGCTCGGTCTCCTTGACCGTGCCCGCGCGCGTGGAACCGCCGGCGCCGTAGGTCACGGAGACGAAGTCGGGCGCGACCGCCTCGACCCGCCGGAGCGCGCTCCACAGGTTCCGCTCGCCCTTGGGGGTCTTCGGCGCCGAGAACTCGAACGAGTACGTGGTCTTGCCGCTGGCGAGCATGTCGCGCACGGTACGTGCGCGATCAGTCCTGGTGGATGCGGTTCCGAGGGCCATATTCGCAGGTTAGCCAGGGGTGGGCCGTCCCCCAACCGAAGGCCGGAAATTTGCCCGAATTGTCGATTTCCTGTCCACCCCTTGGACAGGACGCCGGTACCACCCGGCACGCCGCCCGGAATCCGGCCCTCTAGGGCCGGCGCAGCCGCTTGGCGAACTCGGCCGCGGCGGCACCCGGGTCGTCGGCCTCGGTCAGTGCGCGGACCACGACCACCCGGCGGGCCCCGGCCTCCAGCACCTCGTCGAGGTTGCCGAGGTCGATGCCGCCGATGGCGAACCAGGGGCGGTCGGTGCCGAGGGCGGCGGTGCGGCGGACCAGGTCGAGGCCGGGTGCGGGCCGGCCGGGCTTGGTCGGGGTGGGCCAGCACGGGCCGGTGCAGAAGTAGTCCACGCCTTCCTGGACGGCGGCCGCGGCGGCCTCCGCCTCGGTGTGGGTGGAGCGGCCGATCAGCACGCCGTCGCCGAGTATGGCGCGGGCCGCCGGGACCGGCAGGTCGCCCTGGCCGAGGTGCAGCACGTCGGCGCGGGCGGCATGGGCGACGTCGGCGCGGTCGTTGACCGCGAGAAGCTTGCCGTGCCGGGCACACGCGTCGGCGAAGACCTCCAGGTGCGCCAGTTCCTCGGCGGCCTCCATCCCCTTGTCGCGCAACTGCACGATGTCGACACCGCCGGCCAGGACCGCGTCCAGGAACTTGGGGAGGTCTCCCTGCCGCTTGCGGGCGTCCGTGCACAGGTACAGGCGGGCGTCGGCGAGCGCGGCGCGGGCGGTGTCGGACATGCGTGGTCCCCCTGGTCGGTGTCCCTGGCGATGGTGCGGGTGGCGTGCGGGCCACCGGCTCGCACGCCACCCTCCTGAGCGGGTCGGCTCAGACGGCGAGCGCCTGGGCCCGGCGCTTCACCTCCGTGCCGCGATTCTCGCTCAGGGCCTGCGCGGGGGTGCCGGGCAGGGTCGGGTCGGGGGTGAAGAGCCACTCGATCATTTCTTCGACCGTGAAGCCGTCGTCCCTCAGCAGCGTCAGGGTCCCGGACAGGCCCTTGACGACCTTGTCCCCGTCGATGAAGGCGGCGGGGACGTGCAGCGCCCGGTTCTCACCTCGGCGTACGGCGATGAGCTGGCCCTCCTTGACCAACTGCCGCACGCGCGTCACCTCGACGCCGAGCTGTTCGGCGATGTCGGGGAGGGTGAGCCAGGCGGGGACGAGAGCATCGATCTTTGCGTCAATCTCGGTCACGGAACCCAGCGTAGGCGCTCCGCTGGGTCTGCCGCGATGTGTCGTCGTCCGTCCGCGGGTCCGTCGTGGCTGGTGACGCTCCTGTGGACACCTGCCGACACGGCCGCGCGTGGCGTTCGGCGGGCGGCCGGGACATCCCGCAGCCCACGCCGCGGCGGGCCGACCAGGCTGCCTGCGCGGGGCACACCGGCTGGGCCCCACGACGAGCGGGCCGGCTGCCAGATGCCCCCGCCCGCCCACGGGACCCGCGCGGCCGGCGACGCCCCCGGGGATACGGGCCGGCACCATCGCGCATCCTTTTCAGCGGGCGGCCAGCCCAAAGCACCCGATGCGGCCCGCACAGGGCGAACCAACCGCGCCCCGCGACGAACGGACCGGCTGCCAGACGCCCCCGCCCGCCCACGGGACCGGTGCGGCCGGCGACGCCCCCGGGGATGTGGCGTTCGGCGTGCGGGCAGGGTCAGGGGGTCTCCCGCTGCCCGGTCGGCGACAGCCGCATGCGCGGCGGGGGCGGGCAGGGGCGCGCCGCCGGGGCCGGCGCCAGGACCCGGATCGTGGGTCGGCGGTCCGGGCTCCGTCAGTCGGCCGTGGCGTTCTTCAGGGGGCGGGCGGGGTCGCTCAGGGACTGCGGGGACATGCGACGGCCCGCCTCGATCAGGCGGCGGCCCTGGGCGAGGTCGCGTGGGCGGCCCACCGCCAGGACGGCCACCAGGCGGTCCTCGCGCAGCCAGCAGACCGACCAGGCGGGGCCCGCGGGGTCGCCGCGCCGGACCAGCCGGTCGGCGGCGGCGTGGTGGCCCGCGTACTGCACGAAACGGCCGAACTGCTCGGACCAGAAGTACGGCACCGGGTCGTAGACGGCCGCGGTCTCGCCGAGGATGTGCGCGGCGACCGTGCGCGGGCCCTGCAGGGCGTTGTCCCAGTGGTGGACGAGCAGCCGCTCGTCGTAGCGCGCCGAGGGGAAGGACGCGCAGTCGCCGACGGCGTACACGTCCGGCACGGAGGCCCGCAGGTGGGCGTCCGCGACGATCTCGCCGCGCGCGCCCAGTTCGATGCCGGAGCCGGCCAGCCACGCGGTGGCGGGGCGGGCGCCGATGCCGACGACGACCGCGCCCGCGGGCAGCCGCGTGCCGTCGGCGAGGACGACCGCGCCGGGCTCGACGCGCTCCACGCGCGCGTGGGTGCGCAGTTCGGCGCCCGCGTCGGCGTACCAGGCGGCCATCGGGGCGGCGACCTCGGCGGGCAGGGAACCGGGGAGCGGCCGGTCGGCGGCCTCCACGACGGTCACCGCGCACCCCGCCTCCCGGGCGGCGGTGGCGAACTCGGCGCCGATCCAGCCCGCGCCGACGACCACGATGTCGTGCTGCCGGCTCAGCACCGGCCGCAGCCGTTCGGCGTCGTCCAGGGTGCGCAGCAGGTGCACCCCGGGCACGCCCTCGGTGCCGGGCAGCGTGATCGGCTCGGCGCCGGTGGCGAGGACCAGGACGTCGTACGGGACCGGCCCCGCCTCGGTGTCCAGCTCGTGCTCGGCGGGCCGCACGCCCTGCGCCTCGCAGCCGAGCCGGAGGTCGACGCCCAGCGAGTCGAAGTCCACGTCGAAGGCGGAGTCCTCGGCCTTGCCGAGCAGCACGGCCTTCGACAGCGGCGGGCGGTCGTACGGCTGGTGCGGCTCGGCGCCGATGACGGTCACGCCGCCCTTGAAGCCCTGCTCCCGCAGGGCGACCGCGGTCTGCACCCCGGCCATGCCCGCACCGACGACGACCACGCGCCGCACCGGGGACGTGCCCTCGTGCGCTGTCTGCTCCCTCATCCGATCACGATAAACAACTGACGAACTGTCAGTCAGCGGGCGGGTGCGGTGACCTCTTCCACAACGCTCGTGCCGGAGCCCGGCTGCGACTCCCACTCCCAGGTCTCCTCGAGCCGCACCCGCCCGTCGGGCAGCTCCACGACCGTGGACACGCAGTGCCCGGAGGCGGTCCTCCCGTCGGTCCTGAGCTGCACGTACCGGAAGTCCACCCGGTCCCCCTCGCGGGTGCCCACCAGATGGCCGCGCACGACGTCGCCACCGGCGTACTCGGCCCACACCTCGCCGTCCTTCTCGTGGTACGCGAACCGGGTCCGGGTACCCACCTGACCTGGCGCTTGGTCCGAGACGGGGGCGAGGATCAGTCCGTCCAGCGAGCGGGCCACGGCGGAGGGCTCCTTACGGGTGACGAGTACGGCGGGCTAGGGTAACCCCCGTACAAGCACTCGCGGGAGCCCGGACGCACCGGGCTGAGAGGGAGGCTGGCGGCCTCCGACCGTACGAACCTGATCCGGGTCATGCCGGCGAAGGGAGGGGCTGGACGCCCATGTCGTCACGTACGTCCGACGTCCTCGTCATCGGGGGCGGGATCATCGGCCTGGTCACGGCCTGGCGCGCCGCGCAGCGCGGGCTCGCGACGGCCGTGGTCGACCCCGCGCCAGGGGGCGGGGCCGCGCAGGTCGCGGCCGGGATGCTGGCCGCGGTCACCGAACTGCACTACGGCGAGGAGACCCTGCTCGCCCTCAACCTGGAGTCGGCCCGCCGCTACCCCGGTTTCGCGGCCGAGCTGACCGAGCTGACCGGCCACGGCCTCGGCTACCGCCGCTGCGGCACGCTCGCGGTCGCGCTGGACGCCGACGACCGCGCCCACCTCCGGGAGCTGCACGCCCTGCAGCAGCGCTCGGGCCTCGCATCGGAGTGGCTGTCGGGGCGGGAGTGCCGCCGCCTGGAGCCGATGCTGGCACCCGGCGTGCGCGGCGGGCTGCGCGTCGACGGCGACCACCAGATCGACCCGCGGCGGCTGGCCGCGGCCCTGGTGGCCGCGTGCGAGCGGGCCGGGGTGGCGTTCCACCGGGCCTGGGCAAAGCGGCTGGACGTGGTCGGGGACCGGGCCGCGGGGGTCACCACCGCGGACGGCACCGCGCTGCGCGCCGGGCAGGTGGTGCTGGCGGCCGGCAGCCTGAGCGGGCGGCTCCCGGGCGTGCCGGACGAGCTGCTGCCGCCGGTGCGGCCGGTGAAGGGCCAGGTGCTGCGGCTGACCGTGCCGCGGCGGTTCGCGCCGTTCCTGAGCCGGACCGTGCGGGCCGTGGTCCGCGGCAGCCAGGTCTACCTGGTGCCCCGCGAGGACGGCGAGCTGGTCGTCGGGGCCACCAGCGAGGAGCTGGGCTGGGACACGACGGTCACCGCGGGCGGCGTGTACGAGCTGCTGCGCGACGCGCACGAGCTGGTGCCGGGCATCACCGAGCTGCCGCTCACCGAGACCCGCGCCGGGCTGCGCCCCGGCTCCCCCGACAACGCGCCGCTGCTCGGCCCGTCCGGGCTCGACGGGCTGCTGCTGGCCACCGGGCACCACCGCAACGGGGTGCTGCTCACGCCGGTCACCGGGGACGTGCTGGCGCACGCCCTCGTCACCGGCGAACTCCCCGATGAAGCCCGTCCGTTCACGCCCAAGCGCTTCGGCGCCGTCCGCTCGGAGCAGCCCGCATGACCGCCTCCGTCACCATCTCCGTCAACGGCGAGCGCCGCCAGGTCTCCCCGGGCACCGCGCTCGACACCGTCGTACGTTCACTGGTCGCGGCGCCCTCCGGGGTGGCGGCCGCCGTCAACGAGACCGTCGTCCCGCGCGCGCAGTGGCCGGCCACGGCGCTGGCCGAGGGCGACCGGGTCGAGGTTCTCACCGCCGTCCAGGGAGGCTGAGCCATGGCCGACGATCCCTTCGTCCTCGGCGGGGTGTCCTTCGGGTCCCGGCTGATCATGGGCACGGGCGGGGCGCCCAGCCTGGACGTGCTGGAGCGGGCGCTGGTCGCCTCGGGCACGGAGCTGACGACGGTCGCGATGCGGCGGGTTGACCCGTCCGTGCACGGTTCGGTGCTGTCGGTGCTGCGGAAACTGGGCATCCGGGTGCTGCCGAACACGGCGGGCTGCTTCACCGCCGGGGAGGCCGTGCTCACCGCCCGGCTGGCCAGGGAGGCGCTCGGCACGGACCTGGTCAAGCTGGAGGTCATCGCCGACGAGCGGACGCTGCTGCCGGACCCGGTGGAGCTGCTGGAGGCCGCGGAGACACTGGTCGACGACGGCTTCACAGTGCTGCCGTACACCAATGACGACCCGGTGCTGGCGCGGAAGCTGGAGGACGTCGGGTGCGCGGCGGTCATGCCGCTGGGGTCGCCGATCGGGTCCGGCCTCGGGATCCGCAATCCGCACAACTTCCAGCTGATCGTCGAGCACGCGCGCGTGCCGGTGATCCTCGACGCCGGGGCCGGTACGGCGTCCGACGTCGCCCTGGCGATGGAGCTGGGGTGCGCGGGCGTGATGCTGGCGTCGGCCGTGACGCGGGCGCAGGAGCCGGAGCTGATGGCGACCGCCATGAAGCACGCCGTGCAGGGCGGCCGGCTGGCCCGGCTGGCCGGGCGGATCCCCCGGAGGTATCTCGCGGAGGCGTCCTCCCCGACGGAGGGGATGGCCCGGCTGGATCCCGAGCGGCCCGCGTTCCCGTCCCCCGCTCGCCTCCCGGAACGGTGATCGCACCCTTGTTCGTGTGAAGCGTCACAGGTCGGCTGCAGTACGGGCCCGGGAGCGGTCTCACCCGGGGCTGTGTCGGTCGGTGCTCGTACACTCCCCTGCGTGGATACGACCCTTCAGGACCCCCTCGTCGGGCAGGTGCTCGACGGCCGGTACCGCGTGGACGCGCGGATCGCGGTCGGTGGGATGGCCACGGTCTACCGGAGCCTGGACACCCGCCTGGATCGCGTCCTCGCGCTGAAGGTGATGCACCCGACCCTGGCGGCCGACGGGTCCTTCGTCGAGCGGTTCATCCGGGAGGCGAAGTCCGTCGCCCGGCTGGATCACCCGAACGTGGTGCAGGTCTTCGACCAGGGGACCGACGGGTCGTACGTGTACCTGGCGATGGAGTACGTCGCCGGGTGCACCCTGCGGGACGTGCTGCGCGAGCGCGGTGCGCTGCAGCCGCGGGCCGCACTGGACATTCTCGAGCCCGTGCTCGCCGCGCTCGGCGCCGCGCACCGGGCCGGGTTCGTGCACCGGGACATGAAGCCCGAGAACGTGCTGATAGGCGACGACGGCCGGGTCAAGGTCGCCGACTTCGGGCTCGTGCGGTCCGTGGACACGGTGACCAGCACCACGGGTGCCGTGCTCGGGACCGTGTCGTACCTGGCGCCCGAGCAGATCGGGCAGGGCGTCGCCGACCCGCGCGTCGACGTGTACGCGTGCGGTGTCGTCCTCTACGAGATGCTGACGGGCGCCAAGCCGCACGCCGGGGACTCGCCCGCGCAGGTGCTGTACCGGCACGTCCACGAGGACGTGCCGCCGCCCTCGGCGCTCGTGCCGGGGCTGCCGTACGAGCTGGACGAGGTGGTCGCGTCGGCCACCGCGCGCACCCCCGGCATCCGGCCGCACGACGCGGTGGCCCTGCTCGCCCAGGTGCGCGTGGCGCGCCGGGCGCTGACCGAGGAGCAGCTGGACGCGCTGCCGCCGCAGGCCCGGTCGGCGGAGCACGACAACGCCGAGGACCGTACGAGCGTGATCCCGCGCTCACTGACGGTGCCGCGCCCGCTGCCCGTCAACGAGGACGAGGCCCCCGGCGACGGCGTCAGCCGCACCGCGCGGTTCCAGAGCGAGCCCGTGCCGCCCCGGGGGTCCCACCGGCTGATGCTCGCGGTCGTCGCCGCCGTACTGCTGGTGCTCGGCGTGGGCGCCGGGATCTGGTACATCAACTCCGGGCAGTTCACGCGGGTCCCGCCGCTGCTGTCGCAGACCGAGGCGCAGGCCAGGGACCGGCTGGAGGCGGCCGGGCTCGACGTGGGGAAGGTGAAGCGGGAGTACGACGACACCGTCAAGCGCGGCACGGTGATCAGCAGCGATCCGGCGCCCGGGGCCCGCATCCGCGACCACGACTCGGTGGCGCTGACCGTCTCGCTCGGCCCGGAGACGGTGAACGTGCCGGACGTGCAGGGCCGGCCGCTGGCCGAGGCGCGGGCGCGGCTGAAGGCGGACGGCCTCGAGCCGGGCATGGTCACCCGGCAGTTCAGCGAGGACGTGCCCCAGGGGTCCGTGATCTCCACGACCCCGCGGGCGGGCACCCGGCGGCACGCGGGCTCGGCGATCGCGCTGACCGTCAGCAAGGGCAGCCCCGTCGACGTGCCGGACGTGACCGGCGACGACCTGGACAGCGCCCGGCAGGAGCTGACGGATGCCGGTCTGAAGGTGAGGATCGCGCCCGAGCGGGTCAACTCCGAGTACGACAAGGGCAAGGTCGCCCGCCAGGACCCCGGCGACGGCGGCCAGGCCGCCCAGGGCGACACGGTCACGCTGACCCTGTCCAAGGGCCCGGAGATGGTCCAGGTGCCCGACGTGGTCGGCGACAGCGTCGACGACGCCCACAAGGCGCTCGAGGGCGCCGGGTTCAAGGTCGACGAGGACCGCGGCCTGCTGGGCCTGTTCGGCGACACCGTCAAGAAGCAGTCCGTACCGGCGGGGCGGACGGCCCCCAAGGGGTCCACGGTCACGATCACCATCCGGTGACCGGGGTGCGCCGTGCCCGGGCATCGGCGCCGGCGCGCCGGTGCGGCCGTACCCTGATCGGGGGTTCCCCCACACGTCCTGGCATGCTGGGTGGGTCATGACTTCCTCTGCTTCTCGCCCCGTGCTCCGCAATCCGGTCGGCGGTCACGTCCCCGTGGCCGGCGGGCTGCACTCCGTGGGGCTGTCGTACGCCCGCGAGCTGGCGGCCGAGACCGTGCAGGTCTTCGTCGCCAATCCGCGGGGCTGGGCCACGCCCGCCGGCAGCCCGCGGCAGGACGAGGCGTTCCGCGAGGCGTGTGCCGAGGCGGCGATCCCGGCGTATGTGCACGCGCCCTATCTGATCAACTTCGGCTCGCACACCGAGGCGACCGTGGAGCGGTCGGTGGAGTCGCTGCGGCACTCGCTGCGGCGCGGGCGGGAGATCGGCGCGCTGGGCGTGGTGGTGCACACCGGGAGTGCGACCGGCGGGCGGAGCCGGGCGGTCGCCCTGCGGCAGGTGCGCGAGCGCGTGCTGCCGTTGCTGGACGAGCTGACCCACGACGACGACCCCTTCCTGCTGCTGGAGTCGACGGCGGGGCAGGGCGCCTCGCTGTGCTCGCGGACGTGGGACTTCGGGCCGTACTTCGAGGCGCTCGACGCCCATCCGAAGCTGGGCGTCTGCCTGGACACCTGCCACATCTTCGCCGCGGGACACGACCTGACCGGGCCGAGCGGCATGCACCAGACCCTGGACCTGCTGGTGCAGACCGTCGGCGAGGGGCGGCTGAAGCTGATCCACGCCAACGACTCCAAGGACGTGGTCGGCGCGCACAAGGACCGGCACGCGAACATCGGCGCCGGCCACATCGGCGAGGACCCGTTCCGGGCGCTGATGACCCACCCCGCGACCGCGGGCGTGCCGCTGGTCATCGAGACGCCCGGCGGCAAGGAGGGGCACGCGGCGGACGTGGAGCGGCTGAAGAAGCTCAGGGACGGCTGAGCCGGCCGGTCCGGCCACGCCCCCGCGGGCCCGTCACAGCTCGGGTCCGTCCCCCGGTTCCTCCTGGTACGAGTACCGCTGTTCCTTCCACGGGTCGCCGACGTTGTGGTAGCCGCGTTCCTCCCAGAAGCCGCGGCGGTCGGCGGTCATGTACTCCACGCCCCGCACCCATTTGGGGCCCTTCCAGGCGTAGAGGTGGGGCACGATCAGACGGACCGGGAAGCCGTGCTCGGCGGTGAGGAGTTCGCCGTCCTTGTGGGTGGCGAAGATCGTGCGGTCGGCGAGGAAGTCCGTGAGGCGCAGGTTGGAGCTGAAGCCGTACTCCGCCCAGACCATCACGTGGGTGACGTCCGGGGCCGGCGGGGCCAGGTCCACGATCGCACGGGCCGGGATGCCGCCCCACTCCGCGCCGATCATGCTGAACTTCGTCACGCAGTGCAGGTCGGCGACCACGGTGGTGTACGGCAGCGCCGTGAACTCCTCGTGGCTCCAGCAGTGCTTCTCGCCGTCGGCGGTGGCCCCGAAGACCCGGAAGTCCCAGCGCTCGGGGCGGAACTTCGGGACGGGTCCGTAGTGGGTGACCGGCCAGCCGCGCTGGAGACGCTGACCCGGCGGAAGCTCGGACCCAGCCGTTGCTCCAGACGCGCGCTCCACCGGATGACCCATGTATCCATCCTGACAGACCTCGGGCAGTGCCCTTGACCACCCCTGAACAAATAGGGCAAATGACACTAATCCAGGACGTACTTAATGAGTGCGCACTTACTGGACGATCTTCGCCACCGGTGCGATCATGCCCCGGCACACCCTCCCCCGTTGTCCCGTGTGGAAGGAGCCGCTGCGATGCAGGGCGACCCCGAGGTCATCGAGTTCCTCAACGAGCAGCTCACCGGCGAGCTGACCGCGATCAACCAGTACTTCCTGCACGCGAAGCTGCAGGAGAACAACGGCTGGTACAAGCTCGCCAAGTACACGCGGCACGAGTCGTTCGACGAGATGAAGCACGCGGAGGTGCTCACCGACCGGATCATCTTCCTGGAGGCCCTGCCCAACTACCAGCGGCTGTTCCACGTCCGGGTGGGGCAGAGCGTGCGGGAGATGTTCGAGGCGGACCGGCAGATCGAGGTGGAGGCGATCGACCGGCTGCGGCGCGGGATCAAGGTGATGCGCGAGAAGGGCGACATCACGTCCGCGAACATCTTCGAGGACATCCTCGCCGACGAGGAGCACCACATCGACTACCTCGACACCCAGCTGGAGCTGCTGGACAAGCTCGGCGAGGCGCTCTACCTCGCGCAGGTGATCGAGCAGCCGGAGACCTAGGCCGCCTCGGGGAGCGCGGGAGCGCCGGGAACATCGGGAACGCCGGGGAGGTCGGACAGCACCGGCCTGCCCTGGTCGGCCAGCTCTCGACGGGGGCAGGCGCCGCGGCCGAGCAGGGCCTGGATGCGGCGTACGCACGAGCCGCAGTCGGTGCCCGCCTTGCAGGCGGAGGCGATCTGCCGCGGAGTGCAGGCGCCGCCCTCCGCATGCTGCTTGACCTGGGCCTCGGTGATACCGAAGCAGCTGCACACGTACACGGGGTCTCACCTCCCGACGGGATCGCCGTAGTCACTGCCATCCCGTTCCCGGTGAGGCAAACCTAACCTAACCCATGGCCCGGAGTCCGCAAAAGGGGAAGGGGCGCGGATCCGCTGTGATCCGCGCCCCAGAGCGTTGTCGCTCACTGGTCCCGGTACATCTCCGCGACCAGGAACGCCAGGTCCAGCGACTGGCTGCGGTTGAGCCGCGGGTCGCAGGCCGTCTCGTAGCGCTGGTGCAGGTCGTCGACGAAGATCTCGTCACCGCCGCCCACGCACTCGGTGACGTCGTCGCCGGTCAGCTCCACGTGGATGCCGCCCGGGTGGGTGCCGAGCGCCTTGTGGACCTCGAAGAAGCCCTTGACCTCGTCGAGCACGTCGTCGAAGCGGCGGGTCTTGTGCCCGGAGGCCGCCTCGAAGGTGTTGCCGTGCATCGGGTCGGTCACCCAGGCCACCGTCGCGCCGGACGCCGTGACCTTCTCGACCAGCTCGGGAAGCCGGTCGCGGATCTTGTCGGCGCCCATGCGGACGATGAAGGTCAGCCGGCCCGGCTCCCGCTCGGGGTCGAGGCGGTCGATGTACTGCAGCGCCTCCTCGGCCGTGGTGGTCGGGCCGAGCTTGATGCCGAGCGGGTTGCGGATCCGCGAGGCGAACTCGATGTGCGCGCCGTCCAGCTGCCGGGTGCGCTCACCGACCCACACCATGTGCGCGGAGACGTCGTACAGCTGCCCGGTGCGCGAGTCGACCCGGGTCAGGGCGGACTCGTAGTCCAGCAGCAGCGCCTCGTGCGAGGAGAAGAACTCGACGGTCTTGAACTCCTCCGGGTCGGTGCCGCAGGCCCGCATGAAGTTCAGCGCGTTGTCGATCTCCCGCGCGAGCTGCTCGTAGCGCTGGCCCGACGGCGAGGTCCGCACGAAGTCCTGGTTCCAGGCGTGCACCTGGCGCAGGTCGGCGTAGCCGCCGGTGGTGAAGGCGCGCACCAGGTTCAGCGTGGAGGCCGAGGCGTGGTACATGCGCTTGAGCCGCTCGGGGTCCGGGATGCGGGACTCGGGCGTGAAGTCGAAGCCGTTGACGGAATCGCCCCGGTACACCGGGAGCGTCACGCCGTCGCGGGTCTCGGTCGGCTTGGAGCGCGGCTTGGAGTACTGCCCCGCGATCCGGCCGACCTTCACCACGGGCACGGAGGCCGCGTAGGTCAGGACGGCGCCCATCTGGAGCAGCGTCTTGAGCTTGTTGCGGATGTGGTCGGCGGACACCGCGTCGAAGGCCTCGGCGCAGTCGCCGCCCTGGAGGAGGAACGCCTCTCCCTTGGCGACGGACGCCATCCGGGCGCGCAGCTGGTCGCACTCACCCGCAAAAACCAGCGGAGGATAGCTCGACAGCTCGGCAACGACGGTGCGCAGAGCCTCGGCATCGGGGTACTCGGGCTGCTGCGCCGCGGGCAGGTCTCGCCAGGTGTTGCCGGCACTCGGGCTGGTCTTAGCGTTCACGGTCACCTCGTAAACATTACGGGGTTGTGTCCCGTGTTCTACGCGTCGCTCGAAAAGTGAGACGGGGTGACTGACTCGTGGACGCCCGGCCGCTGCGGTAGGGTGCCTTCCATGTTGTTCGCGCCGTCGATCCAGACCTGGTGGTGGACCGCTTCTCCGGCGGCCCGCTGACTGCGCGTACCCAGACTTCGCGAAGGCCGCCCGAGGGGCGGCCTTCGGCGTTCCCGGGGTCGTTCCTCTCCGTCAGAAGATCGAGAAGGAGTCCGACCCGTGAATCTGCAGGACCTGCTGTCCGACCCCCGCCCCTTCGCCCTGCTGCGCCGCCGCGTCCCCGGCCGGGCGGAGCACCCGGTGGAGGTGCTGCTCGGCCCGGTGACCCGCCGGGACCGGCTGGCCGAGCTGCCCGACGAGGGCCTCGCCCTCGTCCCGTTCCGGCAGATCCACGAGCGCGGCTTCGACGTCCGCGACGACGGCACACCGCTGCTGGTGCTGACCCCCGAGGAGTCGTACGAGATCCCGCTGGACGAGGCCCTGCGCGGGCTGCCGAGCCACGAGGTGCGGGTGGCGGGCGGGGGCTTCGACGTCGGCGACGAGGAGTACGCGCGGATCGTCGGGCGGGTGCTGGAGGAGGAGATCGGCCGGGGCGAGGGCGCCAACTTCGTGATCCGGCGGACGTACGAGGGGTCCGTCCCCGGGTTCGGCCGCGCGGACGCGCTCGCGCTGTTCCGGCGGCTGCTCGAGGGCGAGCGGGGCGCGTACTGGACCTTCGTGGTGCACACCGGGGATCACGACGGGCCCGAAGGGCCTTGTGGGCGGACTCTGGTCGGCGCCAGCCCCGAGGTGCATGTGCGGATGTCCGGGGGGACCGTCGTCATGAACCCGATCAGCGGCACCTACCGCTATCCCGCCGAGGGGCCGACCCCGGAACACCTGCTCGGCTTCCTCGCCGACGGCAAGGAGATCGAGGAGCTGTCGATGGTCGTCGACGAGGAGCTGAAGATGATGTGCACCGTCGGCGACATGGGCGGGGTCGTCGTCGGGCCGCGCCTGAAGGAGATGGCGCACCTCGCGCACACCGAGTACGAGCTGCGCGGCAAGTCCTCCCTGGACGCGCGGGAGGTACTGCGGGAGACGATGTTCGCGGCGACGGTCACGGGGTCGCCGGTGCAGAACGCGTGCCGGGTCATCGAGCGGCACGAGGTCGGGGGCCGCGGCTACTACGCGGGTGCGCTGGCCCTGCTCGGCCGCGACTCCGGGGGCGCGCAGACGCTGGACTCCCCCATCCTGATCCGCACCGCCGACATCGACGCGGCCGGCCGGCTGCGGGTCCCCGTGGGCGCGACGCTGGTGCGCGGCTCGGACCCGGCGGGCGAGGTCGCCGAGACCCACGCGAAGGCGGCGGGCGTGCTGGCGGCGCTCGGGGTACGGGCCTCGCGGCCGCAGGCGGAGCGGGAGCGGCCGCGGCTGGCCGACGACCCCCGGGTGCGGGCCGCGCTGGACGGGCGGCGGGCCTCCCTGGCCCCGTTCTGGCTGCGGATGCAGGACCCGGCGCGCGAGCCGACCGGCCGGGCCCTCGTGGTGGACGGCGAGGACACCTTCACCGCGATGCTGGCGCACGTGCTCCGCTCCGGCGGACTGGAGGTGACCGTACGGCGGTACGACGAGCCGGGGCTGCGCGCGGCCGTGCTCGCGCACGAGGGGCCGGTGGTGCTCGGCCCCGGCCCCGGTGACCCGACCGACCTGGCCGACCCGAAGATGCGGTTCCTGCGCGAGCTGGCCGCCGCCGTGATCCGGGAGCACCGGCACGGGGTGCTGGGCGTCTGCCTGGGACACGAGCTGATCGCGGCCGAGCTGGGGCTGGACATCGTCCGCAAGGAGGTGCCGTACCAGGGGGCGCAGACCACGATCGATCTGTTCGGGCGGCCGGAGACCGTCGGCTTCTACAACAGCTTCGTCGCCCGCTGCGGCGACGAAGCGGCGCGGGAGCTGGCCGCGCACGGCATCGAGGTGAGCCGGGCGGCGAACGGGGAGGTGCACGCGCTGCGCGGCGCCGGGTTCGCCGGGGTTCAGTTCCACCCGGAGTCGGTGCTGACGCTGAACGGGGCCGCGGTGGTGCGGGAGCTGGTCGGCCGGCTGCGCGGGACGAGCCCGGCGAGGTGAGCGGTTCCGGGGCCTGGGGACCGCCGGTCCGCGGGCCCCGGAAGCGGGCGGTCAGCCGAAGAACACCCCGACCTCTTCGTACAGCTTCGGGTCGACCGTCTTCAGCTTGGCCGTGGCGTCGGCGAGCGGGACGCGGACGATGTCGGTGCCGCGCAGGGCGACCATCGTGCCGAAGTCGCCGTCCCGCACGCAGTCGATGGCGTGCAGGCCGAAGCGGGTGGCGAGCCAGCGGTCGAAGGCGCTGGGGGTGCCGCCGCGCTGGATGTGCCCGAGGACGGTGGTGCGGGCCTCCTTGCCGGTGCGCTTCTCGATCTCCTTGGCGAGCCACTCACCGATCCCGGACAGCCGGACGTGCCCGAAGGAGTCCAGCGACTCGTCCTTCAGGACCACCTCGCCGTCCTTCGGCATGGCGCCTTCGGCGACCACGACGATCGGGGCGTACGAGGCCTTGAAGCGGGAGGTGATCCAGGCGCACACCTGGTCGAGGTCGAAGCGCTGTTCGGGGATGAGGATCACGTTGGCGCCGCCGGCCAGGCCGGAGTGCAGGGCGATCCAGCCGGCGTGCCGGCCCATCACCTCGCAGACCAGCACCCGCATGTGGGACTCGGCGGTGGTGTGCAGGCGGTCGATGGCCTCGGTGGCGATGTTGACCGCGGTGTCGAAGCCGAAGGTGTAGTCGGTGGCGGACAGGTCGTTGTCGATCGTCTTGGGCACGCCGACGCAGGGCATGCCGTACTCGTCGGACAGCCGCGCGGCGACCCCCAGGGTGTCCTCGCCGCCGATCGCGATGAGGGCCTCGACCTCGCACTTGGCCAGGTTGTCCTTGATCCGGCGGATGCCGCCCTCCACCTTGAGGGGGTTGGTCCGCGAGGAGCCGAGGATGGTGCCGCCGCGGGGCAGGATGCCGCGCACGGCGGGAATGTCGAGGCGGACGGTATCTCCTTCCAGGGGTCCCCGCCAGCCGTCCCGGAAGCCGACGAAGTCGTAGCCGTACTCCTGCACACCCTTGCGCACGACGCCCCGGATGACGGCGTTGAGCCCGGGGCAGTCGCCGCCTCCGGTCAGTACTCCGACGCGCATGAAATGTCCCTTCGCCGCGGTTGCCTGACGCTCAGTCACGCTAATGGTGATTCGCGTCACATCGGGAGAGGCGGGAAGGGTGATTCCGGCGCGTTGCGCCGGAAGTCGGGTCATGCGTCGTCGAGTCCGCGCTCGATCGCGTACCTCACCAGCTCGACCCGGTTGTGGAGCTGGAGCTTGCCGAGGGTGTTCTGGACGTGGTTCTGGACCGTGCGGTGGGAGATGACGAGGCGTTCGGCGATCTGCTTGTAGCTCAGGCCCTTGGCGACGAGCCGCAGCACCTCCGTCTCCCGCTCGGTCAGCCGGGGTGCGCCCGGCTCGTCGGCGTCGGGGGCGGGCGCCGGCTCGGCGGCCAGGCGCCGGTACTCGCCGAGGACCAGGCCGGCGAGGCCGGGGGTGAACACCGGGTCGCCGACGGCGGTACGGCGCACCGCGTCGAGGAGTTCCTCGGTGGAGGCCGACTTCAGCAGATAGCCGGTCGCGCCGGACTTCACCGCCTCCAGCACGTCCGCGTGCTCACCGCTCGCCGAGAGGACCAGAACGCGCAACGCCGGGTTGTGCGCCACCAGTTCCTTGCACACCTGGACGCCGGGCTTGGCCGGCAGGTTGAGGTCCAGCACGAGGACATCGGGGTCGGTGGCCTTCGCGCGGCGGACGGCCTGCTCGCCGTCGCCGGCGGTGGCGACCACCTCGAAGCCGGACTCGGTCAGGTCCCGGGCGACCGCGTCGCGCCACATGGGGTGGTCGTCGACCACCATGACCCTGGTCGCGCCCTGCTGCTGTGTCATGCCTGCTCCGTCTTCTTCCCCCGCGCCCGTGCGGCGCCCTTCGGTGCCTTGGGTACCTTCAGTTCGACCTCCGTGCCCTGCCCGGGCACGGAGACCAGCTCGGCGCTGCCGCCGAGGTCGCGCAGCCGGCCCCGGATCGACTGGGCCACGCCGAGCCGGCCCTCGCTCTCGGCCTGGGCGAGCCGGCCCTCGGGGATGCCGGGCCCGTCGTCCCGGACGGTGACGACGACCTCGTCCGGCTCGTCCTCGACCAGGATCCAGGCCCGCGCCTCCTGGCC